>JAVKFU010000023.1 GCA_040223695.1 Deltaproteobacteria bacterium | reverse complement strand
CCACCTACGCGCGCTTTACGCCCAGTAATTCCGATTAACGCTCGCACCCTCCGTATTTCCGCGGCTGCTGGCACGGAGTTTGCCGGTGCTTCTTCTGTAGGTAACGTCAGGGTTAGCAGGTATTAACTACTAACTTTTCCTCCCTACTGAAAGTGCTTTACAACCCTAGAGCCTTCTTCACACACGCGGCATGGCTGGATCAGGCTTTCGCCCATTGTCCAATATTCCCCACTGCTGCCTCCCGTAGGAGTTCGGGCCGTGTCTCAGTCCCGATGTGGCTGATCATCCTCTCAGACCAGCTATAGATCGTCGCCTTGGTGGGCCTTTACCCCACCAACAAGCTAATCTAACGCGGGCTCATCTAATAGCGAGAGCCGAAGCCCCCTTTCTCCCGTAGGACGTATGCGGTATTAGCTCGAGTTTCCTCGAGTTGTCCCCCACTACTAGGTAGATTCCCACGCGTTACTCACCCGTCCGCCGCTCTACTCACCCGAAGGCTTTCGCGCTCGACTTGCATGTGTTAGGCCTGCCGCCAGCGTTCAATCTGAGCCATGATCAAACTCTTCAGTTTAAATCTTTAACCTCTAGCCCAAGGGCTAAGAGGAGACCGTGTTGCAGTAACCCTGCGTACGATCTAAAAACTCGGCCAAACGCTAATTTGAACCTAATAAAAAAATTAAAAGGCCAAACAAATAGGCCATTAATTCGGAATGAATTGATGGATATCTTGCGTTTGATATTTTGTGTACCAAAACATCTCAGCAAGCACCCACACGCATTGCTTGATCAAATTGTTAAAGAACGTTTCGCCTGTTGAGCTTTCGGTAAATTACCGGTGCTCGGCGAGGGCTGCGTATTCTAATGATCTGCCACCCTGAGTCAACCAAAATCTTCATGTTTTTTTGAAGATTCCAGAGGTATCAATGAGTCAGTTTTTTAGTCTGCCTCGTTGAGAGAGCGCGCATTCTATAGAGCGGGGTTTTCCTGTCAACGCCTTTTATCAAAAAAACCTGTTTTATATTTCTTCACGCTCTATCAGGAGGAGGATCGACCCTTTTTTTATA
>JAVKFU010000022.1 GCA_040223695.1 Deltaproteobacteria bacterium | reverse complement strand
ATCGGTCACAGATTTCCTTATGCTCGTAGGAGTAATCCCGTGCTCCCTGTTGTATTCCTCCTGTATACGCCTTCTTCTGTTAGTTTCGGATATCGCGTTCCCCATAGAAGACGTGACCCTGTCGGCGTAGAGTATTACACTCCCGTTTACGTTTCTTGCTGCGCGCCCGAATATCTGTATGAGCGAGGTCTCGGAGCGTAGATACCCCTCCTTATCGGCGTCCAGGACCGCAACGAGAGACACTTCCGGGATATCGAGCCCTTCCCTCAGGAGGTTAATACCGACGAGGACGTCGAATTTCCCGAGCCTGAGATCCCTCACTATCCCTATTCTCTCAAGCGTATCTATATCGGAGTGGAGATAGCGAACTCTGATCCCGAGCTCTCTGTAATATTCAGTAAGGTCTTCCGCCATTCTCTTGGTCAGGGTGGTGACGAGCACTCTCTCGCCCGCGGCAGTCCTTTTCTGTATTTCCTCAAGCAAATCGTCGACCTGTCTGTCAGCAGGCCTTATCTCCACCCCGGGGTCGGCGAGCCCTGTGGGGCGTATGATCTGCTCGGTTATAACACCCTCTGCCTTTTCTATTTCATAGGATCCGGGAGTGGCGGAGACGTATATGATCTGATTTATTCTTTTTTCGAACTCGGGGAAATTAAGAGGCCTGTTATCGAGCGCCGAAGGCAGCCTGAAGCCGTGCTCCACAAGGCTCAGTTTCCTGCTCCTGTCTCCTTCGTACATTCCTTTTAGCTGCGGTATCATCTGATGGCTTTCGTCTATGACCAAAAGGAAATCCTCCGGAAAGTAGTCGAGCAGGGTCCAGGGGGGCTGTCCCGGGAGCCTCCCCGATATGTGCCTAGAGTAGTTTTCGATCCCCGAGCAAAAACCCATATTGGAAAGAAGCTCGAGGTCGAACCTGGTCTTTTCCTCAAGCCTCTGCTTTTCAAGCGTCATTCCCCGCGCTTCTAAGTACTCGAGCCTCTCTTCAAGCTCCTTCTTGATGTTTTCAATCGCCATTTCATGCCTGTACTTGGGGGCTACGTAGTGGGAGCCCGGATAAATAGCCGCTTTTTTTAGTTCTCTCAGAGTCTTGCCTCTGATCGGGTCGATTTCTTTTATTGAATCCACCTGGTCGCCGAAGAACTCTATTCTGAGCGCCGTGTTGTCGTGGTGAGAGGGGAAGACGTCCACGATATCCCCCTTAACGCGGAAGCTACTGCGGTAGAGGTCAACCCCGGTCCTTTCGTACTGCACCTCCGAGAGTTTTTCTAGGAGCTTGTCCCTGTCGAGCTCCATGCCCTCCTCGAGCATCGTCAGGAGTCCGTAGTAATGCTCCGGGGCGCCTATCCCGTATATGCAGGATACGCTCGCCACTATAATCACGTCACGTCTTTCGAAGAGCGAAGTGGTCGAGGCGTGCCGGAGTCTGTCTATATGCTCGTTTATCTGCGCGTCTTTTTCGATGTAGGTGTCCGTCGAGGGTATATATGCCTCGGGCTGGTAATAATCGTAGTAGCTTACGAAGTATCTGACGGAATTTTCCGGGAAAAGCTCCTTGAGCTCGCCGTAGAGCTGGGCGGCGAGGGTCTTGTTGTGCGCTATTATGAGGGTAGGGCGGCCCACATTGGCGATGACATTTGCTATGGTGAACGTTTTTCCGCTTCCGGTTACACCGAGCAGCACCTGATGCTTGTCTCCCCGGAGCACGCCTTCGGTAAGCTCTTTGATTGCCTCCGGCTGATCCCCGGTCGGGGAGAACTCGCTTCTGATTTTAAACCCGCCTGCCATAGGAATGAGTTTATCACAGCCGTCAAGTTTCCGGTTAAAAAACGGCTCGTATACACTATAATATTGAAAAACAGGCTACACTTATCACACTGCCATGATACTGAGTGAATTTCATCCCGCGGTCGCCTCCTGGTTTAAGAGGGAGTTTGAAGCCCCTACCGAGGTCCAGGAGAGGGCATGGCCGGAGATTAAAAAGCGTAAGAACACGCTAATTTCAGCGCCCACAGGGTCAGGTAAGACGCTTTCCGCTTTTCTCTCGGCGATAGACGATTTGGTTAAAAAGGGTCTTGAGGGAAAACTCCCGGATAAGACCCAGATAGTGTACGTATCGCCCCTTAAAGCCCTTAGTAACGACATAGAAAACAACCTCCGAAAGCCGCTTGGCGGAATACAGGAGGAGCTCCGGAAGGCAGGCCTCCCCGAGACCGGAATAAGGGCGCAGGTCAGAACGGGCGATACTCCTTCATCGGCTCGCACCCGGATGACCAAGAACCCTCCCCATATACTAATTACCACGCCTGAATCCCTTTATCTGATACTTACGAGTAAAAACGGGAGGGAAATGCTTTCTGAGGCGCACACGCTGATAGTAGATGAGATACACGCTCTTGTGGGGAGCAAGCGCGGCTCTCATTTGTCACTGTCCGCCGAGAGATTAAACACCCTTACCTCAAAAGAGCTTGTGCGCATAGGGCTCTCGGCCACGCAAAAGCCGATAGAAACGGTAGCCCGGTTTCTTACAGGCGGAGGGGAAAACAACGATGGCATCGACTGTACAATAATCGACGCCGGGCACAGGAGAGAGCTTGATCTCTCGGTAGAGGTTCCCCGCTCCCCTGTCACAGCGGTAATGTCGAACGAGGTTTGGGGAGAGGTCTATAAAAGGATAGAGGAATTAATAAATACTCACAGGACTACACTCATATTTGTAAACACCAGGCGGCTTGCCGAGCGAATGACTCATAACCTCACGGAAAGGCTGGGCGAGGAAGCTGTGGCGGCCCATCACGGCAGTATATCTAAGGAGCTCCGACTCGATGCGGAGAGAAAGCTGAAATCGGGAGAGCTGAAGGCGATAGTGGCCACGGCGTCGCTCGAGCTGGGGATAGATATAGGCTCTGTCGATCTCGTCTGCCAGATAGGATCTCCCAAGTCCATTGCCACTATTCTACAGAGGGTAGGGCGCTCGGGGCACACGGTGAGGGGCACGCCCAAAGGGAAAATATTTCCTCTTAGCCTGGACGAGCTTGTGGAGTGCGCCGCGCTCCTTGACGCAGTGAAGCGGGGGGAGCTAGACAGCCTGATAATGCCGGAAAAACCCCTAGACGTGCTCGCCCAGCAGATAGTGGCCGAGGTTTCATGCAGAGAGTACGGGGAAGACGAATTATACGAAATGTTTGTGAGGGCTTACCCGTACAGAGAGCTTGAAAGAAGAGAATTCGATGAAGTAATAAAGATGCTGAGTCAGGGGTTTTCGGCGCGCCGGGGCAGAAGGGGGGCTTACATACACCACGATATGGTGAACGGACGGCTAAGGGCTAGAAAAGGAGCCCGCCTCGCGGCGATAGTTTCGGGCGGCACAATACCCGACAGCTTTGACTACGATGTGGTACTCGAGCCTACGGGCACCTTTATAGGAACAGTAAATGAGGATTTCGCCATAGAGAGCGTGCCGGGAGATATTTTTCTCCTGGGAAACCACTCCTGGAGGATACTGAAGGTAAACGGCGGCAAGGTAAGGGTGGAGGACGCGGGCGGCCTTCCGCCGACAATTCCTTTCTGGTTCGGTGAAGCACCGGGGAGAAGCCCCGAGTTCTCGGCAGCCGTCTCGAGACTAAGAGAAGAGATATCGGAAAGACTGGGGGATATAAAAAGCCTTATAAAAAAGGGGGAATTACTGGACAGTCTTCAGGATGAGGACTGGAAGCAGGAGGCGCTTAAGCGGCTCACGGAAGGGGCCGGCCTGGGTTTGGATGCCGCAGACCAGCTGGTTACATATATGGCGGCGGTAAAAGCCGCATTAGGGGTGATTCCGACACAGAAGAGGCTGGTACTGGAGAGGTTTTTCGACGAGGCGGGGGCTATGCATCTCGTAGTGCATTCGCCTTTCGGAAGCAGAATGAACCGGGCGTGGGGGCTTGCGTTAAGAAAGCGCTTCTGCAGAAAGTTCAACTTTGAGCTTCAGGCGGCGGCTACGGAGGATTCGATAATATTGAGCCTCGGAGCTACGCACAGCTTCCCGTTAGAGGAGGTCTATTATTACCTTCATCCGAATACGGTAAGGGAGGTGTTGACGCAGGCGCTCCTGGACGCTCCGATGTTCGAGGTCAGATGGCGCTGGAACGCCAGTACCGCCCTTGCCGTGCTGAGGAGGTGGACCGGGAAAAAGGTCCCTCCGGCGGTGCAGCGCATACATTCGGAAGACCTCATCGCTCAGGTATTTCCCGATCAGATAGCGTGCCTTGAAAATATAACGGGAGAAAGGGAAATACCCGATCACCCGCTTGTAAATCAAACAATATACGACTGCCTGTACGAGGCTATGGACATAGAAAACCTCGAAGCGTTACTGACCGATATACATTCGGGAAAAATAGAGCTGATAGCGCGCGACCTGAGAGAGCCCTCGCCCCTCTCGGAGCAGATATTGAACGCAAGGCCTTACGCCTTTCTCGACGACGCTCCGCTCGAAGAAAGAAGGACCCATGCCGTTCAGAACAGGAGGTGGCTTGACCCCTCCGAAGCCGCCGGGCTGGGTGATCTGGATATAGAAGCCGTAAGAACCGTGAGAGAGGAGGCATGGCCGCAAGCGGAAAACGCCGATGAGCTGCATGACGCGCTGGCGCTGTGCGGATTTTTGACAGAAGAGGAGGGAGAAAGAGGAGATGCAGCCGGGGGTTGGCAGCCTTACTTTGAAGAACTTATAGGACAAAACAGGGCGACCGTGCTCGAGACCGGGGAAGGGAATAAATTATGGGTGGCCGCCGAGAGATTAAGACAGATAAATATCGTCCTCCCGGATTCAATAACCGTTCCGGAAATTAATATTCCGGAAAAATTGAAAGGGACGGCTATATCGAAGGAGGAGGCGCTTGTTGAAATAATAAGGGGAAGGCTTGAGTCTTTAGGCCCGGTTACGGCTGCCGGGATTTCGGAAGCGCTCGGCGTTCCGGTCTCGGGCGTGGATAAGGCGCTGATTTCGCTCGAGGGAGAGGGATTTGTTTTCAGGGGAAGTTTTACCCCCGGGGCAAAAGGGCTTGAGTGGTGCGAGAGGAGGCTTCTCGCGCGCATTCATAAATACACCCTGAGCAAGCTGCGTAAGGAGATAGAGCCTGTTACGGCGGCTGATTATATGCGGTTTCTTTTCTCGTGGCACGGGCTGGACTCTGGGGATAGGCCCGAAGGCGTGGAGGCCCTTAAAGGGATGCTCGACAAGCTGGAGGGCTTTCAGGCCTCTGCGGCCGCGTGGGAGGGAGACTTGTTGTCCTCGAGAATGGCGGACTATGATCACGCGTGGCTCGATACGTTATGCCTTTCCGGAAGCGTTTTGTGGGGGAGATTTAAACCCGCTAACGGCAACGGAATCGGGAAACCCGGACCGATCAAGACCACTCCCGTTACGATAGTGAAAAGGGCCAACCTTGAAATGTGGAAGAGGTTAACTCCTCATGCGGGTACCGGCGCGAAAAATCTGTCAGGACGGGCGGAGGAAGTATTGGCTTTTCTCAAAACCAGAGGCGCGTCCTTCTTCGAGGAAATAGCTGAGGGGACAAAGGGGCTCAGGGTGGAGGTTGAAAATGCGATAACCGAGCTTGTGGCAAACGGCATTATCACATCCGACAG
This sequence comes from Deltaproteobacteria bacterium, assembly GCA_040223695.1. Taxonomy (NCBI): domain Bacteria; kingdom Pseudomonadati; phylum Myxococcota; class Myxococcia; species Deltaproteobacteria bacterium. Next base: position 19,492 of record JAVKFU010000022.1, on the reverse strand, counting down.
CTACACGGGTCTCAGGGCGCTCCTCGTAAGCTCAAAATATAGAACTGCCAAGGGGCGGCGGAGAAAGAGAATAAGCTTCGATATGGAAGGGGCGGGCAGGTGGTCGCTCATACATACCGGGGAAGGGCAGGATGAGAAGTCGAAGGAAGATATGCAGGCTCTGGCTATGGCGCTCCTCAGGAGATACGGGGTATTGTTCCGCAGGCTCGTCGAGCGGGAGAGCTTCGCGCCTTCCTGGAGGGAGCTGGTGCGTGTGCTGAGACTGCTTGAGCTAAGGGGGGAGGTGAGGGGAGGCAGGTTTGTGGACGGGGTATGGGGAGAGCAGTTCGCATTGCCCGAGGCGGTTACGGGGCTTCGTCAGACGAGGCGTAAACAAAAAGACGGGATGCTTGTTTCGATAACCGCTGCCGACCCGTTAAATTTGACGGGCATTATCACACCCGGCAAGCGGGTATCGTCACATTACAAAAACAGGGTACTTTACAGGGACGGAGTTCCGGCCGCGGTTAAGGAAGGGGGGGAGGTCAGGCTTCTTTTAAAGTTCGACGGGGACGAAGAGTGGAACCTCAAGGCGGCTCTTGTAAAGCGAAAGTTCTCCCCGAAGTTAAGGGCGTATCTGGGGAAGGGGGTGGCATAGATAATGTTTTTTCACAGCTCGGCATTGCTTTCTTTTTAGCAATATTGACGTCTGATAATGAGTCTTATGTAAACTATTATCCTCTTCCAGGCAAATAACGACTATGCATTTTGTCTGCTCGGTTCAGCATTAAATCCCCTTTAACGGTTAGCCTAAGCTCTTGAGTCCGCTTTAAAAGAATTGTTTTTGGTGATTATATGAAGCACCGCTGACACTACGCGGTCACAGCGACGGCCCGCAAACTGGAAAGCGTCTTGAGCCGCAGTGCCGACATAAGAGTTTATTTCTTCCTTTAATAAGTAGCGTGCGCGATATAGACGGATTTTTACATTTTCCTCGCTTATATCGAGACATTCCGCAGTCTCGGCCGTGCTCATGCCCTCTATATTCCTCAACATGAAAACAGAGCGGTAAGCGTCGGGCAATGATCCGACTGCGGCCTCCAACACCGCGTTTAATTCTCTCGTCAAGGCGCTCTGCTCAGGATCTTGCGACTTCGCCTCCAATGCGCTCATTTTCTCCTCCCCCGAGCTTGATGTTGAGACCATATCGACAAACTGCCTACGCTTACGGACGCGCGCCAATGCTTCATTTACAGCGATCTTGGTCAGCCAAGTAGAAAACTTTGCGAGTCCGGCAAACTGACTCAGATGCGTATAGGCCTGCACATAAGCATCTTGCATCACATCTTCGGCCTCGCTCGCATCTCCTACTATAGAGCGAGCCACACGATAAAGCCGTTGATTATAACGACGCATCAATATTTCAAACAACGCAACCTCTCCGGCAAGAACCCGCTTCACCACTTCTTCGTCGGTTATTTCGCTCATGTCCATCTGTATATTCATTACAATTTCAACCTTCGGACTCTACATATAATACAGAGCTGCTCACGCGGGAAAGGTTACAAACTTTCTTTAATCCGTAACCATTCCCGCGCCTATGACTCTGTATATATATTGAGTCAAGATCATGTAACGGCGCAATGAACAATAATTATGTACATCAATTTACCTAAAAAGGTAAAAATCCATAAAACACATAAAACAAAGGAGTAGGGTTATTATGAGCAAAACAACTATTTTGAGGCCGGCTATTACCGGCATTTTGACCATAGCTGTGTTATTCACAGCCCTTTCAGTCACGATGCTGAAAGCGGATGAGGATCCGTCGCCTGCAGACCTGAATGATCTGGAGATAGCGCACGTAGCCTACACGGCGGACAACATAGATATACGCTATGCGCATTTGGCGCTCGCCAAGTCCAAAAACCCCGTTGTTATTGAATTCGCAGAAACAATGATCCGGGATCACACAGGCGTAAACGAGCAAGCTCTGGCTCTTCTCAACAAATTAAACCTCCAGCCTCAGGATAATTTTCTTAGCCAGCAACTTAATCAACAGGCGGATCAGACTATAAAAGAAATGAGCGCCCTCAGCGGGGAGGAATTTGATAAACGCTATGCCGAAAACGAACTCGCCTACCATCAGGCCGTCAACGCCTTAGTAGGGGACGTTTTCGCCCCCAACATTGAGAACGCCGAAATGAAGGAGCTCTTTGGACAGGCTCTCATAATCTTTAAAAGCCATGAACAGCACGCCCAGAAGATGGTAGACGCCGTCAACAAAAAAAATTGAGATGCATTTTAAAGCAGCTTATTTCAAGACTGCAATTGTTCTCGTAATTGCGGTCCTCATATATAGTTCATTAGTTCCTGCGCGGACCGTAGAACCCGAAAGCAGAGAGCACGTAGTCGAGATAAGCAATCTCAGATTTATCCCCAAGGAGATTGTCGTAGCTCCCGGTGATACGATCATATGGGTAAACCGCGACTTCGTTCCACACACCGTTACCGCAAATGATGAAAGCTGGGATTCAGGGTTAATCGAGGCAGAAGGACGTTGGGAAACAGTTATTAAGGCGGATATGCAAGAAGGCTATTTTTGCCGTTATCATCCATCCATGACGGCTAAGCTCTTTATCATAAGGCGGCAATAGGGCGTTATTACGCCTTAGCTCCTGATTTAACGCTAGGGCGGGGGTTTTCTTCGCGGGCCGCGGAGAGCGGTTTAAGGATAGTCACGTGACCCATCTTCCGCCCCGCGCGAACCTCCGATTTGCCGTAGAGGTGGACGCAGGAATCCTTCATGCCGTACCACTTCGTCATTTTCCTGACGTCGCTTCCGAGCAGGTTCACCATCACCGCGTCCGAATGGCGCTCCGGCGAGCCTACGGGAAGGCCGCATACGGTGCGCACGTGCTGCTCGAACTGCGAGACGGCGCAGGCGTCTATGGTCCAGTGGCCGGAATTATGCGTGCGGGGCGCGATCTCGTTTGCCAGAATACGGCCGTCCTTCGTTACGAACATCTCAAGTGCGAGCACTCCCAGAAGATCCACTTCCGCCGCCAGCAAAAGCGCCTCTTCCTTCGCGCGGGCCTCCATACGTCCTGAAATTGAAGCGGGCACGGTGCTCTGAGACAGGATGTGATTTTTATGCTCGTTCATGACCGGGCCGTAAAGAGCGGTCCGCCCCCGTTTGTCCCGGGCCACTATAACCGATATTTCGGAGACAAAATCGACGGCTTCTTCGAGAATCAGCTCCTTTGACCTGAGCCTCTTCCAGCTCGTTTTCGAGTCGTCTCCGGCGCTGTGGACAAGCTGCCCCTTGCCGTCATACCCGAGACGTGTGGTCTTCAGAATAGCTTTGCCAAGCCCCATTTCGCGGACTGCGCGGTCGATTTCCCCTGCGCTCCGCACGGGAGCCCAGCGGGTCGTCGGGATACCTATATCGTTCAGGAATTTTTTCTCTGTGATTCGGTTCTGCGCAATCTCCAGCAGCTCGCCGTCGGGATGAACGGGCTTGAATTTCTGGATATAGCGGACTGTTTCAATCGGGATGTTCTCGAACTCGTATGAAACCACATCCACGCTCTCCGCAAACGCCCTCAGCATGCTTTTGTTGTCGTAAGCGCCTATAAACGTTTTCGCGGCTACCTGCCCGGCGGGGCTGTCTTCCTCGGGGCAGTAGATATGAACCCTGACGCCGAGTTTGGCGGCCGCCAGGGCGCTCATACGACCGAGCTGGCCGCCGCCGAGTATGCCAAGTGTTTTCGATTCAAATTTCATCCGGTTTTTTTGCCGCGAGGACGCGGGGCCTTTTTATCGGGTTTGACGGCAATTCCCGCTGTTTGTTTCTTTCGGAATTTCTCCAGTCTCGCAGCGACCTTTTCATCCGCTGTCGAGAGGATAGAGGCGGCGAGCAGGGCGGCGTTCTTTGCCCCCGCCGTACCTATTGCCAGCGTGCCGACGGGAATGCCCGCAGGCATCTGCGCGATAGACAGAAGGCTGTCAAGACCTTTAAGAGCCCTGCTCTCCACAGGCACGCCGAGCACGGGCAGGGCGGTAATGCTGGCGACCATACCGGGAAGGTGCGCAGCGCCCCCGGCACCCGCGATAATAACCCTCAGTCCGCGCTCACGGGCCGTTTTTGCGTACTCATAGAGGCGCTCCGGCGTGCGGTGAGCCGACACGATTTTACTTTCATAGGGAATTTTGAGATCATCCAGTATCCCGGCGGCATGCTTCATTGTTTCCCAATCGGACTGGGAGCCCATGATGATGCCGACAGAAGGCTTATGTGTTGAACGAGTCATTATCTATACGTCTGGCTGCGGTCCTATCGATTTATTTATATGCGAAAAAGTAAACTGACAAGGTGTATTGCTACGGCCACTTCTGTTATGAAAATCGCTTGAAAAGATGTTATGGAAAAAACGGGGAAAAGTCAAATAGAAAAAGATCAGCGTAAAAAGGCACTTTTATATGATTTTGCCCATGTAAATAAACCTAAAATATTGCCTGCGCAATCCGGCAATTCCAGTGCTTTCCCCCGGGCAGGAGTATAGTGAATAACAATTTTCAAAAAACTTTTCTCTCGCTATTGTTAAACCCGACGCGCACGTGATAGAATAAGACCTAGGCTTCGCAAAAGGCAAAACAACCGGTTTCAGTATCCCTGTCTCCGCCTGACGCAGAAGTCTTTGGGGCCCAGATTAAATTGACAAAAACGGAATGACGCCGATGCGGCTCCCCTGCGGGCGGGCGCGGATTTCCCGTACTGCTGTTATTTCAGAGAAGTTATTGTGCAAACGGAAAACACAGACCTTCATCCAAAAAGAATTGTCTCGGCTTACGGAGACCTCCTGGCCATTATCTACGAACGAGACAAACCCGAGCCGCTGAAACTCCTGCCTTCCGCCCTCCCCGAGTCCATGCTGCCCTTTCCGCAAACGACCATAAGGCACGCACTGGCAATATATCTTCTGCACCAGGACTATATAGAAGAGAGGGAGATAATAGAAGACGCCTATACATTTCTCGACAACTTCATTCCCGATGAGGAGTACGATATATTCCGCGCCCTTCAGTCCTCGATGGAGACAAGAGGCCGGCTCGAAAGCGGGGATAAAGACCTCTCATACACTCTCATGCTGCTTAAAGCCAGGACGAGAGCGATAAAGAAGAGGAGAAAGCAGTCCGCACAGGAGCTTAAATCACTCAGGCGAATCATAGGGCTTCCCGGACAGAAATCCCCCTATAGCGAAGAGGATACGGAAGAAATTCTCGAGCTCGAGCTTAATCTGTAACTCTGACCGGCGCCCTGCCCTTTTAGAGAACCTCCAACCTAATGGAGTGTCATTCATCAAAGTAAAAGAAAGATCCTGAAACAAGTTCAGGATGACCGAAGAAAAATCCACCCTAACCCTCCTTTGAAAAAGGAGGAAATTAAAAAACGAGATTCTGAAATAAATTCAGAATGACGGATTAAGATTGCCGCGCTTCGTTTCACGTCGCTCGCAATGACGAACAAACGGGGGAGGATAAATCCATCCTTAATTGTCTCAGAAATTTAGTGCTGAAAAGTTAACAGGCTATGCGTGTTGCGGCGGGAGTGGATTCGCATAGTTTATTTAAAAATAAAAAAAAGCGGGGCTCCCTCGGAAGAGGGAGTCCCGCCGTGATTTACATATTTATTACCCAGCTCGCACGGGGCGGCTAAATAAATTAACCCTGTGAGTACTGAGGTACCATGAAGCGATGGCGCATCGTGTACTTGAACGGTGTGGAGTAGAGGAGCGCGCCAAAGTCTTTGTCCGGATCTCTTTGCACCACATTGGTCCAAATGGTTTTAGCCGGCGGAATTATAAGGTTGAAGGTAAAGCTGATAAGCCCTACAACCTCTGTAGCCGGAATCTGACCACCCATGTAGTCGAACGGTGTTCCGCTGAGATACCAGGAGCGAATATCATCACCTGTGGCGGTTCTGATGCTCTCAGGGTTCAGCATGAAACGGTGTCCGGTACCGAATCCGGGCGGCAGCTCGGACGGAAGATAAGTAACCTCGTGGGTACTTTTTGTTACGTCCGGGTGCGTGGTAATACGATAGTTCATACGACCCCAGTCAGTCTTACCGTAAAACGTAGGTCTTACGGAAAGAGGCTTGTCGGAGTAGCGGCCGTTAGCGGTGTGGAGAATATATCCACGGCGCTCCATGAGCATATTAAAGTAGTTGTTGTTTGCTCCATGCTCAAATGCCGCGATGTAAGCAGCCTTTTTAGGGAATCCGAAAGGCTCCTTTCCGGCAAAAATCGGGGAGTCGTTGGAAAGATACATGTATGGATAGTATCCAGCTTTGTAGATCTGGCCGTCTCCGGAGTCTACTGTAGCGGAGAAGGTTACGCCCATTTCCATGTATGGTCCAAGCATCGTATTTCTGTGGATAACGTACCAAAACTCAATAACATCGTCCTGAACTTCGATTGGTGTTGGTACGACTGCTTTCATGTTGTTTATATCCGCACGAATACAGTAAGCCATCCAGCGGCTTTCCGTATATGTGAGCGGAATAATATCATAGTCAAAAACAGGGTCTGCCACACCTTGGGATATGATGTGGATTCTGTCTCTATCCAATGGTAGTGGCGGAACTTCTCCTTCTGCCAGCCAAGGATAGCTATATTCATTTGCTTGTAAACCCATTGCAAATACCTCCTATAATTTTTTCATTCTTTGTTTTCGTACTTCAACAATACAAATCATCAAGACTAAACGCCTTATGATCCCTGGCTGATCGGGAACTGCTGACGAAGTCCATACTTGTACGGAGTCGCATATCCCCTGTAACTGGCAGGACGCTCATAGGTTTCGGTCCAGAGAACTTTCGGAACAGGAATAATAAGGTCGAATACGAATGAAATAAGACCCGTAACTTCCTGAATCTTCATTTCCGCGCCCATATTGTCAAACGGTGTTGCCTGCTGGAACCAGTTAATGGCGTCGCTGGAAGCCGTGCGTGTATGTTCTGGCTTGATCTGGAAGCGATGGCCTTTAATGTTGAATGCAGGCGGTAACTCTGACGGTAGATACGTAAGCTGCCACTCGGAACTTGAAACGTCAGGTCTGGTAACAACTTTCATGTTGAATTTACCCCAGTCTACCTTTCCATAGAAATATGGAGGTGTTACTTGCTTGTCATCGAACTGACCGGTTGCGCTGTGCATCAGATAGCCGTTACGGGCCATTGCGAAGCCGAAGAAATCGGTTCCCTTCTCACCGCCATGGGTGGTAATTCTGATGTATGACATCTTTTTCGGGAAGCCGAGCACACGACCAGCGTCAACTGGCGCATCACCGGTGAGGTACATATATGGATAGTAACCGGCTTTCCATACATTGCCCTTCGGGTCCTTATAGGTTGCAGAAATAGTTACACCGAACTCAAGGTATGGACCTAACATCGTATTCTTGTGGTCAACATACCAGTACTCAACTAGATCTGCGTTCTCTCCATCCCAAACCGTAAGAGGCGGATTCGGACAAAGACGCTGCCTTGTAGCCTCGTCCACTCTTACAACAAAAGCGGACCAGCGGCTGTCGGTATAGGTAAGAGGGAGAACGTCGATGTCCCATAGCGGATCTGATGGATTCGCTATGATCCATGTGTTGATGTCTCTCTCTATCGGAGGTGGTGGGACCTCCTTCGTGAGTTCCCAATACTTCGTTGGGACATTAAGATGACTTGGCATATTACAAACCTCCTTACATAGATTTTTATAACCGGATTGTTACCAACCTTAAAGAGGAGAAACGTAGGTTACTACGAATCAAAACCCCATCTCAAGTACTTATATCAAAAATGGCGGTCTGTTGTCAAGAGGTTTTTTTAAGAATTTGAAAAAAATTTAAGTGACGGGCTTAATTTTACCAAAATGGAAATAAAAAATTAAATCTCCCGCATTCAGGGGCCTAAAATCTCGAGCACTGCTGAGGAAAACTCTCCTATTTTCTCCCTGACGACAAGCTCCGCGTCGTCGTCGAAGGGGGTGGGTGTCAGGTTCAGGATGACGAGCCCGGCGCCCCCCTGAAGCGCTATATCCGGAAGGGTGTTGGCGGGGGACACCTGAAGGGAGGAGCCAATAGCTACAAAGAGGTCGGCTGCGCCGGCGAGCTCAATTGACCTCCGCCAGGGAACCTGCGGCAGCATTTCGCCGAAAAATACGGCGTTCGGCTTAAGGACCCCTCCGCAATCGGGGCACAGGGGCGGGTTTTCGCCTGAAATCACACTCTCCATCACCTCGTCCATCGACTGAAGCACGCTGCAGCCGAGACATACGGCCTGTCTCAGGGAGCCGTGCAGCTCATGAACCTCGGCGGAGCCGGCGTCCTGATGGAGACCGTCCACATTTTGGGTAATGACACCTTTCAGCACCCCTCTCTTTTCAAGCTCCGCAAGCATGAGGTGGGCCGGGTTGGGTTTCGCGGCCTTTCTCACGGGGTAGAGCTCGAGCGCGTAGTCGTAGTAGCGGGAAGGGGCTCTTATAAAACCGTCAAGGGATACGACCGATTGATCCATTTTTTCCCAAAGGCCCGTTCCGGGAGAGCGGTAGTCCGGTATGCCCGACTCGGTGCTGATGCCCGCGCCTGTCAGGGCCGCCGCGTTCGAGGAAGATAAAACGAGATCTGCGAACGCCTCGGCCACATGAGTTACGTTGTCCATAATTTCCAAATAAAAAAGGGGTGATTCCTCACCCCTTTCGTTCTGTTTAAGCTATCATACCTTCAGTATATGAAGTTAAGCCGCGTAAGTAACCTTTACAATTCTTTTTTTTAGATTGCCACGCTTCGTTTCACTCCGCTCGCAATGACGAATCATGTTATGCCGTGGAGGAAGCGCGACGTGCCCCTCATTCACTGCGCTCATTTCACTTACCGCTTACAACTACTTACCCAGTATGCTTACGACGCAGGTTATTCCGTCCATAGCCGGCTGGGCTCCGCCCATAGTTTCGATAATGCCGACTTTGGCGCCCTCCTGCTGACGCTTGCCGGCCTCGCCCCTTAACTGCCAGACTATCTCAGCCGTCTGCAGCAGTCCCGTGGCGCCCACAGGATGGCCCCTCGACAGGAGTCCTCCGCCCGGATTAACGGCCACGCCGCCGCCGTTTACCCACGTGCTCCCGTCCTCTATGAGCCTGGCGCCCTCCCCTTTCTCGCAGAATCCGAGCGCCTCGTAGACCATCATCTCGGCTATGGAGAAAGCGTCATGAATTTCCGCCACGTCCATATCCTCGGGCCCGAGTCCCGCCTTCTCATAGGCCATTTTAGACGTTCTCATCACGTTTTCGGAGGGGTCGCACGTGAGTCCTTTGGGGCTTGAGTATTTACCGGACTGGGCGACGCAGCCAAGCACCTTTATCGGCTGCTTCGTAGCGAGCTTGTCGACAAGGTCGGCCGAGCACAGCACCGCCGCCGCGGAAGCGTCCCCTACGGGGCAGCACATATTACGTGTCAGCGGGTCCGCAATCATCGGGGAGTCCAGCACTTCTTCTATTGTCATTTCCTTTCTGTATTGAGCTATCGGATTCAGTGACGCGTGATGACGGCTTTTCACAACCACTTTCGCCAGCTGCTCGCTCGTCACTCCGTATTCCATCATGTATCTCTTCGCCCTTATTGCGTACAGGCCGGGCATTCCCATTCCCAGAGAGACCTCGATGTCGTCCTCTTCCAGGGGCAACGGGCCGCCCGACAGCACTCTGCTCAGGTTTTCCACTCCAAGAGCAAGGGCAATATCGTACTGTCCGAATGCAATTGTTCTCCAGGCTTCCCAGAACGAGAGTGTCCCGCTCCCGCACGCGCCCTCTACGTTGATAGTGGGCTGGCCCACGAGTCCGATCTCCTTGAGTGTTCTCTGGCCGACTCCCATGCCCTGATAGACATGGCCGCAGAAAGCGATCTCTATCTTTCTCGGGTGAATCCCGGCGTCCTTTATCGCGGCCCACGCGGCCTCGCGGCCCAGCACGTGAGCGGCTTTCTCGGGAAACCTCCCGCAAGCGGTCGTCCCCACTCCAAGAATGTATACGTCTCTCATTATAAAAACCTCCTCTGGGTATGCTTGATCTTATTTTAAATCATTTATGCTCCTAAAGGCAAGGACTATTATATCGGGGGCGGGGCTCAAATAAAAAAAAGAGGACTACGGCTGGATATCCGTAATCCTCTTTTAACTAAAAATTCTTTCTTTTCAAACAGTGTCTTTTAAAATGCCTAACTAACTACCGGCACTGAGTGCTGTAATCGGACCCCACTTTCCGGTGAGAAGAAGCATTCCGGGAATAAGAAGCGTAAGAATCGACTCAATGAGGAAGAGCCATGCTACTGCCGGACCCAATGCTTTTCCTAAAGAGAACACCAGGAAAGCCAGGAAAACAAGCAATGCCCATGCCCAACAGAAAAGAGCATAGTACATCATGCCGGGGATAGCCGCTTCGAGAGTGAAGAAATGGTAGCCGTACCATATGAAGACAACGGTTGCGAACAAGCAGTACCATCCGAGCCCTTTGGCGTCATATCCATGAATGAATATTCCAGCAACCATAAAATAAATCAGAGCAAACACGGAAACCAGAGCGGTACCTGCGGTCAAGTCCAACGTGTGCAGATGCCACGCCGCTATTAAAATCAGTATAGCTACGGCCAGATTAAGAACTCCGACTTCCTTAGCCCCTGTTTTGCCCAAAACGGTCATACCGTTACAGAAAAACACAAATCCTACAAGCAACAACACGTAGCCAAGCAACATATCTATTGCCATTTCTCTCCATACCTCCTTAAGTTATTGTGTTTAATTTGTGGATTTTCCACCTTCCACAAAGGTGTTGTGAACCATATGAAATAGGATTTAGCACACTTCGCATGTCCGTGTCAAGATACTTTTTTAGAATCCGGCTGAATATTTAGCGGAAAAATACTTTTTACAGAAAAATTATCTAGTTATATGGATGGGTTAGAGCGGCTCCTCCCGGAGCCGCCTCTAATAATCAAGAATTGGGGAACAATCCCGCTCCTGGGCTGATTACGCGTTTTCCTTTCTCTGAACCAGGATCACCCATTTTCCCTTCTGAACGATCTCGTCCTGCTGATTGTGAACATTGACTTCGAAGATAAGGAAGCCCATATTGGGGCGCTTGTGCTCTCTTTTCTCGACGAGCTTGCGGGTGATATGAATGGTATCGCCGAATTTCACGGCCCCAGAGAACCTCCAGTCCTCGAGTCCCATGAAGGCTATGGTGGCCAGACGCGGCATCGTGAACCACAGGCCGGACGCTACCGACAGAACGCAGAGTCCGTGAGCTACTCTCGTTTTGAACACGGTTTTCTTGGCAAACTCCTCGTCTATATGCATGTTGTTGAAGTCGCCCGACAACCCCGCAAAGCTCACAACGTCAGTTTCGGTTATGGTTCTGCCCGTGCTTTTGTGCTCGGCCCCTTCCTCAAGGTCTTCGTAAAAAAGCCTGGTTGATTCCTGTGACATAGATTGGTCTCCTTGTTAATGGAAATATTAAGCGGCAGAGGAGGTTATACCCGTCTGCCGCACTCGATGATTTTTTCAGGCGTACTTTCAAACTGCGAAACAAAGTCAACCGCGCCGCGGATATTATCTAGCAGGCTTGAACTTCGGCAATGTCACTTCGTCTGTGACATCGTCGAAAACAACCTCCACTTCCATGCCGACGTGAACGTCATTGGGGTCGCACTCGACGATGTTCGTCATCATCTTCACGCCCTCTTCGAGCTCCACAAGGGCCACCACATAGGGGGGGTCCCCTTTATAGGCCTTGGACGGTCCCATATGATGAATCGCGTATGTCCAAACCTTTGCCTTGCCGCTCGCCTTTACCCACTCCAGGTCCTCGGACATATCCTCTCCGGGGGAGAGTGCGCGTGGGTAAAAGAAAAACTTCCCCGTCTCTTTTGATCTGGGCAGGAGTAATTCGTGATTTTTGGCCCCGTCCCAGTAGGGTTTGGTTTCCGGCCTGAATTCGGGCAGCGGTTTATCGTATGTTTTATTTTCTGACATTTTTAATAAATCTCCTTTTTTGTTATGAGAGTGGTTCCTTGCCGAGCACTATGGTGCTGTGGGCGGATACTATGCCGCCGTTTCCGTGTACAAGCGCAACCTCCGCATCTTTCACCTGCCTCTCTCCGGCCGCGCTCCCCCTCAACTGAAGGGTAGCTTCTATAACGTGGTGCATTGCGCCCAGGTGAGCCTGAGACAAGAGGCCCCCGTGGGTGTTTACGGGAAGGTCTTTCCCGATCTCCATCCGTCCCTCGAGCGCAAACGGGCCGCCCTCCCCTTTCGGGACAAGCCCCAAACCTTCAAGCTCCAGCAACACGGTTATGGTGAAGCAGTCATAGAGAAACGCCACATCTATGTCCGACGGGCCGATTCCGGCAGTCTGGAATGCTTTTTGTCCCGAGGTGTTGATCGCATTATATATCTGATCCAGGTCGTGGAGCGTTGTCAGGTATTGATGTGAATAACCCTGGCCCATGCCCCACAGGTGCGCGAGGGGGTTTTGTATTCCCAGCTCTTTGGCTTTGTCTTCGGTGGTGACGATGAACGCCGCGCCGCCGTCCGAGATAATAGAACAGTCGTATTTTGTAAGCGGCTCCGCAATGATGCGTGAGTTTATAACGTCTTCCACCGTCAGGGGATCCTTGTTCATGGCGTTCTCTTTCATGGCGGCGTGCTTGCGCATCGTTACGGCTACCGACGCAAGGTGCTCACGGGTGGCGCCGAAATCGTGAAGATATCTCTGGGCAGCAAGCGCGTAACCCCCGGGCGTGGTGAGTCCGTAGGGAAACTCGAATTCCGCGTGACACATTTCTCTTATTAACGCAACCATGCCGGAAGACGAAATACCGGAAAGGGTGTTGTCTCCCCTTACGCAGAGCACAACCTCCGCCTGACCGGAAGCTATAGCCATAGCCGCTTCGGCCACCATCCACACGGCGGTCGCTCCGCCTACGGCAACCGACGAGAAAAATCTCGGCCTCATGCCGAAGTAGTCGGCAAAAGTGGTGCAATGCATAAATGTATGCTCAACAAGCGAAAACGCCGTTACCAATCCGTCCACGTCGGACTTCTTAATGCCCGCATCCTGAATTGCCAGCTTTGAAGCTTCAGATAAGAAGTGAAAGGAGCTTTTATCGGGGATCTTCCCCTGCTCGGTTTCTCCAACACCCGCTATCACGATTTTATTTTTTTTGAGAACCTCTCTGGCCTCTTTCGTATTCGGGATTTTACTTGCCATTTATATTCTCCCCCTGTCTTTGGTTTTTTTCGGAAAAGTATATTAAATAGACCTCAATAAAAGTCAACCGGCCCAAAGCCCGCTCGTTTTCCTCGCCTACTTTTCCGTTACGTTTGGATGTTTTTTGCCAACGTGTCGATTCAAACCCTATTCTTCTCTCTTTTTTATAAACCGCTCGCGGACGATAAGGGCCGTCAAGTCACACACCTCCTTGGTGAAAAATCTCCTGGCGCTCTGCTCCCCGGCCGGAAGTTTTTCGTAGGGGAATCTTTTTCTTACCTGTAAAGCCACTTTACCCGGATCTATTTTTACTCCGGCCTTCTCAAACTCTCCGGCCCTGTTTACAGCTATGTCCTTGCATGCCCTCTCCGCTCCTTCCTGAACCAGATGCTCTATGGATTTGAGTCCGTTCAGGTTATCGTATATCTCGAACATTCTTTTTCTATAAATAGCCTCTCTAAAATTTTCACTAACCCTGTTTTTCCGTTTTTTTGTGACATTTTTGTCCGGGTTTTTTCCTCTACCATAGGTAAGGTTATTCTCGCGGGTTAGTTTACTAATACTCTTCTTATTATATGTGTATTCTTCGGGTGACATTTTTGTCACCCCCCCCGGTGATAATTCTGTCACCCCCCGGGTGACATTTTTGTCACCCTCCCCCATGACATTTTTGTCATACCCTTTCTGTCTGATCTCTTTTTCTATTTTTCGCTGGGGTGAAATGTTTTCATTTGTTATCTTACCCACCCCCAATTCACCCTCCTCGTTCATAGTTGTTAAATCTTCCCCTTTATTCATTTCCTCTATCAGTTTTTGAACCAAGGGCCGGAAGTCGAATACCGTTGTAACCTGAGCGCCTGTTTCCCCGTCGAATCTCGGTGTTTTTATCAGGAGGCCGAGCTCCTCCAGGTCCTGGGTTATACGCTTCACACTCCTTTCCTCTATGCCCGCCCTCAAGCCGAGCGTGGAGTAGCTGGGAAACGGGTATCCGGCGTCCCATTTGTAGGACATAATGTCTATGATAAGCATTATATGTTTGGGCTTTAGCCCTATCCGGGATCTGTATCTGAGGAGAATATTGGGGACGCTCGTAAAGCCCTCATCGAGGATTTCTCCCCAGATCTGTACTATTTTCGTTTTGTCCTGCTTTTTGTTAGACATTTCTCCCCCTGAACAAAACGGGGCTTTGTTCTTATGCGGGCATCAAAAAGCTTGACAATTAAAAGCGAGAAAGGGTATCATTAAGTTGTTCCACCTTCCGGTTGCCGCCGTTGTTTTATGCATACCGCTAAAGCTACGGCGGCTTTTTTTTAACGCCCTCGTCAGCATATTATATGATTTTTAAAAACTTAAATCAATGTCGGGGACTCTTTAGTTTGGCGTGACTCAGCTATGACGTGTCACCGGACTCCGGAACATGCCCGGTAATATATATTTTTTATGAGCCGCCCTACCCTTTTGTCTTGATATGATCGTTTATAATTGATATAAATAAAGGGGACGGTATCGACGGGCGGCGGCCGGAAGGTTGCCGCAAAGCCCCTGTTACACGAGGAGATTTACCCAAGGTGAAGGTAATTGCTATCGCGAACCATAAGGGCGGCGTCGGAAAGACGACGACGGCGGTGAATCTGTCCGCGTGCCTTGTGGACAGGGGGTGCGAGGTATTGGTTATAGACCTGGATCCGCAAGGGAACGCCACCTCTCATCTCGGTTTCAGCCCAAACGATTTCGATAAGACTATAAACGATGTGCTTATCGATTCGGCAAACAGGGAGGATATAAACGGGATTATAGTCGAGCACGGCACGCCGGGGCTTTTTCTTATTCCGGCCAATCTTGCGATGAGCAGGGCCGATCTTTCCATGTCGGCACTGATAGAGAAAGATCACAGGCTGAGGAAGGCTATAAAAAGGCTCAGGAAAAACTACGATTTTGTGCTCATAGACTGCCCGCCTTCACTCGCCACTCTTTCGGTAAACGCCTTTTTCGCGGCAGACGATATTATAATCGCGGTCCAGACCCAGCCCCTGGCTCTCGAAGCGGTAAGAATGATAGACGAAACACTTTTCGAGGTTTACTCGTCCAGGCCCGATTTTCCCATAGTCCCCTACGGGCTTCCGACAATGCATGACAAACTGACGACGGTGAGCAGCACGGTGCTTGAGGCTATAAACCGGAAGTTCCACCCAAACACCTTCTCTCCGATACACACGAACGTCAAGCTAAAGGAAGCGAGCGGCTACGGGAAACATATAATGGAGTATGACCCCGTGTGCCCCGGGGCCACCGATTACAGAAGGCTGGCCAAGGAAGTAATAGCAATTTATGAAAGGGAAAAAGAAGAAGGAAGAAGATACATCATCAGGAACTCCTAAGAAGAAGTCCGGAGGGAGCAGCCGCCTCTCAAGCATGATAGAGTCGATGCAGAAGCGCGGGAGCCCCGTAAACGCCCACAGGGTTGCTACTAAATACTTCGAAAGTTTCAAAAAAGAGCGCAACATCCCGAGTACTCGGGATGTTGATGATGTACCGGCGGGCGATGATACTGCGGTAGAGACCGGGATAGATACTGGGATAATTACCGCGGTAGATAATGCGGTAGACAAAAAGCCTTCCCGTAAGACTCCCCCTGAGAAGCGGACAAAGGAGCCGGAGGTATTAAAAGACCTATATTCCACCCTTACCCCTTCGGAATCAAATGTCTACCGGGCGATGTACGGCGTATGCGAGGGAAAGAAGACCGACAGCTCCAGGTTCGGTCTAAAGGAGCTCCGGGAATTAACCGGATTATCGGACAAGACCGTGAGGGTTGCAATCCACTCACTAGAGAGAAAGCTTTGCATAAAGGTCATAGAGTCGTCACTGGGCATATACGGCAGAAAGTTCCTCGTATTGAGACCAAACGAGATAGAAGCCGAAAGAATAAGAGCCGGACTAGAGATAGATCCTACGACCAAAAAGATCTTAAGCCGAGATACACCGATAAGTAACGCGGTAACTACAGGTGTATCTACCGGTGTAATTACCGCAGTAAATACCGCGATAGAAGAAGAGGGCGCAGAAAATAGAAGCCACAAAGAGAAAACGAAGCTGTTTTACGAAAAGTACACCGGAAAAAAATGGGGCAAAAAGGACGAAATGTTCTACGAAAAAATCGCGGACCGTGATATTGGAGTTATAGAGGCGGCGCTCATCCTGAACGCATTAAAAGGGAAGGGCGGAAGGGGCTCTATTTCGGATATAGAATCGGTGTTAACCGACCTGGGAGCCTCCATTCAGAGCGGCTATCTCGAACAACTGAGAGGAGTGTGGAAAAATATGAGATCGGGGAAATCATGAGCTATCTATATTAAAGGGGGGCAAAAATGAAAATTGTGAAAGTCCTCATCGCGGCGATAGTCGTATTGATAGTAGCCATAGCGGCAGTTGGGCTTCTTTTGCCCTCGAGCTATCAAGTGGAGCGCTCGATTGTAATAGATGCAGCGCCTGAAGAGGTGCATGAATATGTGGGAAATCTGAAAAAATGGGATGACTGGGGCCCCTGGAAGGAAGAGGACCCGAGTATGGTGGTTTCACTTGGGGAGAAAACCTCAGGGGTGGGGGCGAGCCAGTCCTGGGTTGGGGATAGCGGAACCGGTGCTCTTACTATAACGGAGTCTTCGCCCTCGGAGGGGATCAGGTACGACCTTCTCTTTGACGGCGGCACTTATGAGTGTACGAGCTCGATGACATATGACCGCCTTCAGGACGGGCGGACTGAGGTGACGTGGGAGATGTCGGGCGATATGGGCAGGTCCGTTACGGGCGGATACTTCGCAGTGCTGATGGACTCGATGGTGGGAAATATGTTCGATAAGGGGCTTTCCAATCTGAAAAGGGAAGTCGAGGAGAACGAATAGCCCCTTTACTCTTGTACCACCGGCATAGGCAGCGTCCGCAGCTGGCGTAATGCCGTTCTTGATTAAGAACAAAAATCCTTTAACCTAAATAACTTATGAGCCTTACTAGGGGAAAAGTCGTATCCGTTCCGGCATCGACCGGCGTGTACCTTTTGAAGGACAAAAAGGGGAGGTCTGTCTATATAGGAAAGGCGAAGGATCTGCGAAGCCGTGTCTTCTCGTACCTGAACGATGCTGAAGATGCGCAAAGACCTCATATCGCCTATTTAATGAACGAGGCCGAAGATATTGATTATTTCGTGACGAGTAACGAGCGCGAGGCTCTGATACTCGAAAACTCTCTAATCAAACAGAAGAAGCCTAAATACAATATAAGGCTCAGAGACGATAAGAACTACCTCTCGCTGAGACTCGACCCGAAGGAGAAGTTCCCCCGGCTCTCCCTTACTAGGAGAGTCTTGAAAGACGGGGCCCTATACTACGGCCCTTTCGCGTCGGCGGACGCGCTCAAGAAGGCCAAGAGGCTCATTCATAAAGTGTTCCCGCTCCGGGACTGTACGGATGAGAAGTTCAAGCGGCACTCTTCGAGGCCCTGCCTTAACTATTATATGGGCCTTTGTCTCGGACCCTGCGCCGATAAGGTGGGAGAGGAGGGGTACAAGGAAGTGGTAGAGCAGGCGAAGATGTTTCTGAGGGGAGAGAAAAGGCAAATAATAGACCTGCTTAAGAAGAATATGAACAAGGCGTCTGAGGAGACAAGGTACGAGGACGCCGCCCACTACAGGGATCAGATCAGGCTCCTTGAGAAAAACATCGATAATCAGATGTTTATAACGCCCGGAACCAAGGACAGGGATATAGTCGGCTTTTACAGGGAGGGGCAGCATGCCGAGTTTTCGGTTCTGTTCTCAAGGGGCGGAAGCCTCGTGGATAAGACGGAATACTCGTTTAAAAATGCTACCGGCGCCGAAGGGGAGCTGCTGGCCGAATTTCTCTCACAGTTCTACGGGGGAAGCAGGTTTATTCCCGGAGAGATAATTATTCCGTTTGACGTGGAGGGGAGGGCGGCCTTTTCAGAATGGCTCTCGGAGAAGCGGGGCAGGAAAGTGGCCGTCGAAGCGCCCGAGCGGGGGATAAAAGCCGGCCAGTCGGAGCTTGCCAACAGGAACGCGCTGGAGAGCTTCCAGAGGAAGCACGCAAGGGAGCTCGGGGAGCTCGACCTGCTGGAAAGACTTAAATCCTCGCTTCACCTTGAAAGGCTTCCCGCTTCTATAGAGTGCTTCGATATATCCAATATTCAGGGGGACTTAGCTGTTGCCTCGCTTGTGAGATTCGAAAGCGGGAAGCCCTCGAAGGAGGGGTACCGGACTTACAGGATAAAAACTGTGGAAGGGCCGAACGACTACGCAATGATGTATGAGGTGCTGAAGAGAAGGCTCGGCAGGGCGGAGGAAGAGGGATGGGGGCCTCCGGATTTGATACTCATAGACGGCGGGAAGGGACAGCTGAACATAGCGCGTCAGGCGCTCGATGAAATAGGCCGCCTCGACGAGGTGGATCTCGCCTCGATAGCGAAGGGTAGGGAGGGGGAAAGCGACAAGATTTATATATACGGAAGAAAAAATCCGATTGTTTTCTCAAAAAACTCGCAGGTGTTGTTTCTGCTGATGAGGATCAGGGACGAAGCCCACAGGTTCGCCATTACCTATCACAAAAAGCTCCGGGGGAAAAGGGCTATAAAGTCCGAGCTTGACGACGTCCCGGGCATCGGTGTAAAGCGCAAAAAGGAGCTGATAAAACACTTCGGGACAGTATCCAGAATCAGGGGGGCAACGGTGGAAGAGATAGCGTCTGTCCCCGGTTTCAGTAGAAAACTGGCCGAGAGCCTGAAGGGGCATCTCGCCCCCTGATCTACGCTCCCTTGGTGTCTTCTCCGCCCTCGCCCAGATATTTTATCTCGAGCTCCCGGAGCCTTTTTATCTGGTCTCTCTTTTGCGCAGCCGTTTCATACTCGAGATTCTTCGCCGCCTCTTTCATCTCCCTGTCAAGCGCGGTTATGGTTTTGGATATTTTCTCGGGCGCTACATCGAGCTCTTCCGCCGTTCTCTCAAGAGGCACAGTATAATAGTCGGCCTCGTATATCGTGGACAATATATCGGTCACAGATTTCCTTATGCTCGTAGGAGTAATCCCGTGCTCCCTGTTGTATTCCTCCTGTATACGCCTTCTTCTGTTAGTTTCGGATATCGCGTTCCCCATAGAAGACGTGACCCTGTCGGCGTAGAGTATTACACT
>JAVKFU010000021.1 GCA_040223695.1 Deltaproteobacteria bacterium | reverse complement strand
AAAATTTAGTTAACCGTTTGGGGAATGTATAGACAATGGGATATTCTGTAAGATTCAAATCAGTATGCATACTATGAGTTCCTGTTTTTAAAAGTCTAATTTATACAAGCCTAACCTGTCCTGAATTGCAAAAGTCTGTACCATAGGTCTCCGATGAGCGTACTTATTTCACGTTTATGCTGAATTATCTCCTTATCGTCGATGCTTCTATCCAGTAGTGAGTAGCCAGCTCTGCCTGTGCGATCCTCGTTTCCGGCAATCTGAGATCGTAAAAAGCTATAATTCTGGAAGGTGAATGATTCAAAACCGCATTTCTATTCATAAGATTCAGTAATTTTAGTGTTTCCTTCTTCCAAGTGCAAGCTCAATGCTAACAATGAGAAGTCAACTACTTAAAGCGGTATAATGGTCGGTTCGTTTATGCCAATTATGCCATTCACATCTTTATTTCGATTTTATTCTAAGAAGAAAATCCCCGAGCCGCCTTAACGGTTCGGTAAGTCTCCAGCTAATTGTATTTAGAATATCTTGAGTATAACTATTGTTTTGCTGCATTGTTCGGAATATATCTTCATCCATGTGTTTGATGTATTTTAGCGCTGCTTTAGCGCGTATTCTATCGCTTTCGTTCTGTATAAATTCATGGGTTTTTTCAAGTAAGAGCCTGAGCACCTCGATATGGACAGCCGTTATTGATTCCCTGATTGTATTTGCCCCGTGAAGCCTGTATGAAAGATATTTCTTGTCGGAAACGTAGAGGAACTTATCCGGGTATTTGAGAAGCACTCTGAGAACAAAATCATAGTCATGCACGTATCTGTATGGTTGAAAAGGCTCTATCTCTTTCAGAATGCTTGATAGGAAAAAGAAATTCGATGTAGTAACTGCTATATTGCCTGAGAGAAATGTCACTTCAAGCGACTTGCTGTTATTATAAATCGACTTTAAGTTTTCGAACCATTCAGAATGGTTCTCTTTATATCCATGACTTTCACTTAAAAATATCAAATCAGTAAATATAAAAACTGCATCTCTCGATTCAGCCTGTTCAAGTAAAAAAGACAGACGTTCGGGATGGTAAACGTCATCGGAATTGATAATTGAGATATACTTACCCTTGGCTATTGAAATGCCCTTGTTGATTGCGTTATGCGCGCCCTGATTTTTCTGACTATAGTATTTTATCCTCGGGTCGTCATACCTTCTTATTACAGCTTCTGTCCCGTCCTTTGAGCCGTCGTTAATGATGACGAATTCAAAATCTGTAAATGTCTGGTTAAGAACGCTTTCTATGGCTTCGCCGACGAACTTTTCATGATTGTAGGCCGGCATTACGACGCTTACTTCTGGATTTTTCATTTAATCTCGTTCATTAAAACATTTTTGATCTTGCAATTAATTTTCCTATCCGCCTTAGCGGTTTTGTTAACTTCCAGCTTCAGATGTTAAGACACAAATTTATATCAAGAAAGTTTCCATCTCACCTTGTAATCTGTTTTGATTGTCCAGGGAATGTAAAACTATGGGGTGTTCCAAAAGGTTTAAGAAAGTGTGCATCTTATACGTATCCCTGCCTTTAAAGTATAATTCATATAAACTGAAATGTTCTGAGCTACAATGGCCTTTACTTCAACTCTTCAGGTTAACCTTATTTCTTTTATTTTACTTCATTATCTCATTATGCTCAATCGGTCTTTAACAAAGGTAGTGCTTGTAGAAACCGAGCCCGCCTCACGGAAAAGCTAACATCCAAAAGTTCTACTTTAGGACTGTCTGCTTAGATAATGGGAAGCTTACATAATCTCTCTTATTCACGGGCGCCGGGGCTCCATCATGCACGTTAGATTATTCCTATAAAATGTGCTAGCTTATTCCTACAAAATGAGTTAGTTAATTCCTACACAATAGGAGGGCAGGATGAAGGCGCTTGTTTTAAGCGGGGGTAGGGGGACGAGACTTAGGCCGCTCACCCATACCATTGCGAAACAACTCATCCCCGTAGCAAATAGGCCAATCATTCACTACGTCATTGACTCTATCAGCACGACAGGAATCAAGGATATCGGGGTCATCATTGCTCCGGAAACAGGTGCAGAAGTCAGAGAGACCGTCGGCGACGGAAGTTTCTGGGGCGTTAAAATAACGTATATTCTTCAAGACGCCCCTTCAGGCCTCGCCCATGCAGTAAAGACGGCTCAAGACTTCCTGGCCGACTCCCCTTTCGTTATGTATCTAGGGGACAACCTTATAGGCTCGGGCATCACTAGCTTTATTGAAGAATTCACACGGGAGCACTCCGATGCCATCATTCTCCTCAAGCCGGTGGCGGAGCCACAGCGGTTCGGGGTGGCCGAAGTAAATGACAAAGGCGAAGTCGTAAAGTTGGTAGAAAAAGCTAAGGAGCCGCCCTCAAACCTTGCCCTTGTCGGTGTCTATGTATTTTCTCCTGAAATCCATCGGGCAATCGAAAAGATAAAGCCTTCATGGAGGGGAGAACTTGAAATCACTGATGCTATACAGGAGCTCATCGCCTCAGGGAAGGCGGTGAGCAGCCACATACTTGAATCCTGGTGGCTGGATACGGGGAAAAAGGATGATATGCTCGAGGCAAACAGGGTGGTGCTTGATGAAATGATACATACCCATATGAAGGGCAACGTAGATGCAGGAAGCAATGTCATAGGAAGGGTTCATATCGAAGAAGACTCTCGTATCGAAAACAGTACCGTCCGGGGCCCGACGATCATCGGAAAGAACACCACAATCAGGGATTCCTTTGTAGGCCCTTATACCAGTATTGGAAACGACTGCCTCATACAGAAGACGTCTGTGGAATTTTCGGTGATACTGGACGGTTCCGAGGTCTCGGGTATAGAGAGACTAGAGGAGAGCCTTATAGGGAAAAATTCGACAATCCATAAGGACCTTTCTCCTCATAAAGCACTCAGGCTGCATATAGGTGACGATTCAGAGGTGGGGCTTTAATGAAATTTAAAGATGGAGAAATTGAAGGTGTTGAGATAAGAGATTTGAGGTTTTTCAATGATGAAAGAGGCTGGCTCTGTGAGCTTTTTAGAAAGGACGATATGGATGAAAGCCTGCATCCCGCCATGTCTTACGTATCGATGACTAAACCCGGCGTACAGCGAGGCCCCCATGCCCACGAAGAGCAGACAGACTACTTTGCCTTTTACTCATCGACGTTCAAACTTGTTCTCTGGGACACAAGGGCCGACTCGCCCACATACGGAAGCCGCATGGTGTTTTTTCTCGGAAAGGAAAGTCCCAAATGCGTGATTATCCCTCCGGGCGTCGTCCACGCCTATAAAAACATCGGTTCCGGAGATGGTATTGTCCTGAATTTTCCCAACAGGCTTTATGCGGGCTGGGGAAAGAAAGAGCCTGTGGATGAGATCCGGTATGAAGACGATCCCGACTCCGCGTATGAGGTGGATTGATGAAAATACTGGTCTCAGGGTCCGGCGGTCAATTGGCTAGGGAGATTATCAAGACTGCACCATCCCATGGCTACGAGGTAGAAGCTCCGGCTAAAGACGCATTTAACGTCACGGATTTCAGGGCGGTCTTTGATGTCATCTCAGACTCGAGGCCCGATATAGTGATAAACTGCGCCGCTTTTAATGATGTGGACAGAGCCGAAAAAAACTGGGAAGATGCCTTCATGGTTAACGGCATAGGTGTGAAGAATCTCGCCTGCGCTTGCCGCAAATATGATGCAGTGCTGGTGCATTTCAGTTCTGATTATGTGTTTTGTGGAGATGGCAGGAGACCTTATACAATAGCCGATAGACCGGAACCGATAAATAGGTACGGGCAGAGCAAACTCCTGGGCGAAGAACTGCTAAAAAACCATCTGGACAGGCATTATTTGATAAGAACAAGCTGGGTTTTCGGTGAGGGGAAATATTCCTTTCCGAAAAAAGTGCTGCAATGGGCATCAACGAACGAGATGCTCAGGATTGTGGATGACCAGATATCTTCTCCTACCTATACCGTGGATCTTGCTGACGCAGTGATGAAGCTGATACGAACGGAAAATTTCGGTCTCTATCATATGACAAATTCCGGCCACTGCAGCAGATATGAATGGGTAGCGTTTATCCTGGAAAAGACAAAGTGGCAAGGCAGGCTTCAGCCGGCAAAGGGTGAAGAGTTCGATACTCCGGCCAGAAGGCCCGGGTTTTCAGTACTCGACAATTTTCCCATTGCCGAAACTCTAGGCTCGTTTCTTCCATCCTGGCAAGACGCGACAGACAGATTTCTAAGGGACGAGGAATGAAAACAGTTCTTGTAACAGGCGGAGTCGGCTTTATAGGAGCAAACTTCATTAGATTGTTGCTAAAAAATTCGGACGACATAACCGTTTACAACCTGGACAAGCTCACATATGCAGGCGATAACAAAAGGCTGAGAGAAGTGGAGTCTGACAAAAGATATCATTTCATACGAGATGACATATCCAACGGTAATGTTGTAAAGGGCATATTTTCAAAGGGCGTTGATACTGTGGTGCATTTTGCGGCTGAAAGCCACGTGGACAGATCAATAACAGATGCTTTTCCCTTCGAGAGAACTAATGTCCGGGGCACGCTTACACTTCTCGATGCCTCAAGGGAGTCCGGCATAGAGAGGTTCATACATATATCCACAGATGAAGTATACGGAGAAATTAAAGAGGGCCAGTTCTTTGAGAATACGCCGCTTAACCCAAACAGCCCCTATTCTGCAAGCAAGGCTGCAGGCGACCATTTCGTCAAGGCCTACATCCACACCTACGGCCTGCCAGCCGTGATTGTCAGACCGTCCAACAATTACGGACCGTGGCAGTACCCTGAAAAACTCATCCCCGTTGTTATCAGCAATGCTATGAGCAACAAGCCTGTGCCGGTCTACGCTCGGGGCTTCAACGTGAGGGAGTGGCTTTATGTCGAGGACTGCGCTGAGGCGGTATTACAGGTCATGAAAAGCGGAAGGCCGGGAGAGGTCTATAATGTGGGAAGCGGCCAGGAAGCTGTCAACATTAACGTGGTTAAGAAAATACTTTCCATACTTGGAAAGCCTGAATCGCTCATAACTTACGTCAAGGACAGGCCCGGCCATGACTTCCGCTACAGCCTGAACTCGGAAAAGATAAAGAAAGAGACGGGCTGGAAGCCGCGAACCGGCTTTGATGAGGGCCTTGAGAAGACCGTAAAGTGGTACCTGGAGAACGAGGCTTGGTGGAGAAAATTTACACTCTAGGTGATGAGAGAATTAAATCCCTCCGTGAGTTGTATGCTCTCTAGACTTCAGGTCCTTCTACGTCTAACAGGGATTTTGAGAAGATCATGTAATATGAAAATAGCGTCTTCAAATATAAAAGAATGAAACGCCGCGTGATAGCTGATTGCACGAGTTTTCCTGTAAAGAATCCCCCAATTAAATGGTACACCGTCCGTGCCCATTGCGGGTGAGTTTTCGAACGCACCGCGACAGCACGTAGCTGGCAGCGATCGGAGAGGAAGTAATGGCAAAACTCGGTGAGATAAAGAAAATGAGAGGAGAGCTGTGTGAGCAAGTCAAAGCCGGCTTTGAGGTTTCATACGAAGGGGGCATGGTTACGCCGCCTTCGGGTCCATTATAAGCTTATAGTTTTGTTTGTGTATCTATTATTTCACCGCCTTTTATAAACAGTATTCTGTCCGTCAGTTCCTCCATCCTTTTTCTGGCATGCGATACGATAATGACCGTCTTGTTGTTGCCGATCAGCTCTTTGATTTTATCTATGCATTTCTCCTGAAACGACTCATCTCCTACTGCAAGGATCTCATCGATTAAAATTATCTCCGAACTGCTGTGGATCGCAATTGAGAAGCCCAGTCTGGCGTTCATGCCGGTGGAATATTTCTTTACGGGCATATTCATAAATTTTTCTTCTATCTCCGCGAATTCGGTAATGTTTTTTATCTTCCTCCTGATTTCATTTATAGTCATTCCGATTATGGTGCCGTTGGTGTATATGTTCTCCTTGCCGGTAAGGTCGGGATGAAATCCCGCGCCGACGGATATCAGAGGAGCCACTCTGCCCACGACGTTTACTTCTCCCCGGTTGGGATACGTCACGGATGCGATAAGCTTCAGGATCGTTGTCTTCCCCGAGCCGTTCGGGCCGAACAGCCCCACGCACTCGCCCTTTTTTATGCGGAGATTTATGTCTTTCAGCGCCCAGAACTCGCCCTCGTCCAGCTTGTCCCTCGGACTACTCGCAAAGAGATTCGTAATCTCCTCTCTGAGGGATCTGTGGAAAACATCCCTTGTCGAGTACTTTTTCCATACGTTTTTAAGCTCTATCAGGGTTTCAGATGACATCCGCAAAGTCTCGCTCTGTTTTTGTAAAGAATCTGTACGACAAAACGTAGAAAACACCAACAATTATGCTGGCAAAAACAAACTGCCAGAGAACTACGCCCCTTCCTTCGATGACGCATCTTCTCATGTTCTCGATTATAAATGTGAGGGGGTTCAAGAAGAGTACGAGCTTCAGTTTAAGGCTCAGATCGTCGATGGAGTAAAGAATGGGCGATGCGAAGAACAGGAGCTGAATCACGAATCCGGTCGCCAGCTTCACATCTCTGTAGTAGACGTTCAGGCTTGACAGGAAAAGCGACACTGCGGTGGTGAAAAAGAACAGGAGCGTGAGGAGCGGAATAATCCACAAGGCGTAAAGAGTAATGTGAATTTTAAATATCATAAGCATGGGGATAAATATAAGAGATGCGACAATGTAGTCTAAAAATGCTATCGCTATTCCGGATAAAGGGAGTATCTCTCTCGGAAAGTAGATTTTTGTGATGAGATTATAATTTCCCGTGAGACTGGAGAACGAATAGTTTACGGATGAAGAAAAAAAGGTCCAGGGTAGGAGACCGGCGTAAAAGAATACGGGCCTCGGGTACCCGGAAATTTTAAACTTGAATATATATGTAAAGACGAACGTGAAAAGGAGCATCATGCTGAGCGGCTGGATTATGGCCCATAGGGCGCCTATTATCGACTGGCGGTATCTGATGTTGAATTCCCGCCAAATATATATATAAAGAAGGTCTCTATAGGGTAAGAGTCGTTTTAGCATATGGAGAATATACGTCCGGTGGAGTTACGGATGAGCATTAATTATACTCCATTTTTCTCCCTATTATCGAATACCAAACCCCGAGCACAAAACCCAGACCGAATTTCCCGCGCATCCTGTGTTTCGTGCTGAAGGGAATCATGAGCTCGGGCAAATATCTCGCGCCGTTAAGGAGGAGCATTACCCACACGAAAAAGGGATATCTGCATCTCAGCTTTGCAAAAGAGTACCCGACCGCGGCGGCTTTATTAGTATCTCTGTATATCAAAGGGGGGTGCATGTACCCTGTTAGATAGGAACGACGAATCTTCTTCCCCCCCGCCGTGAGCCTGACCGCGAGCTCAACGTCCTCCTGCCCTATTATGGCGGACACGAACCCGCCGAGTTCCTCAAGAGTTTCCCTTTTATAAGCCATGCACCTGTTCGTAGGGAAAAACGGGTCGTGATAGCTGTACTTCTCCCTCAGGAGACAGTAGCTCGCGCTTCCGCGGGGCATGACCGCGTCCGCGTCCGAAGTGTCGAACTCGTCGATGATGACGGAGAGAAACTCCTTATCGAGAATAACCGTATCGTCATCCAGAAAAATTATATATCTGCCCTTCGTCCTGGATAAACCGAAGTTCCTGGCGTACCCCATGACGCCGTAGTTCTCCCCGATTGCGAAATAACTCAAGTTGATTGCTCCCTTGAAATGGCTCGCAATATCCCTCCCCGCTTCCGTCCCCCCCCTGTCCTCGACCAGAATCACCTCGAATCTGTTTTTCCCGAGGGTCTGATCCGAAAGGCAGGTCAGTATGTTTCTCAGCAGGTCGGTTCGTCCGTAGAAGTTGATTACGCATGAAATATCGCAGCCTGGCGCGGCCTCGGCAAGCTCGGCATCTCCTCCCAGGGGGAAGGGGAATAAATCGTAACATTTTTTTAAAACCGGCGCCCTCAAGTCCATTGTGTTATTGTTTCGAAAAATATTATAGATTAAATTAGTAGTTTTAATGATATAAATGTCAAGTTTATCGAGCGGCGAAATGGGCGGGAATTTTCAAATATTTATTCGAAAAGGCGATATAACGGAAATGGATGTCGACGCGGTGGTAAACGCCGCCAACACGGATCTCATTCTCGGTAGCGGGGTAGCGGGAGCGATAAGAAATAAAGGCGGCCCTTCAATACAGAGCGAGTGCGACGGGATTGGTCCCGTTCCCCTGGGGGAGGCCGCCGTTACAGGTGCCGGCGACCTCAAAGCGAAATACGTCATTCACGCGGCAGGCATGCGTCCCGGAGGAGCCGTGACCCGCGAGTCCCTCGTAAACTCAACCCGGAACAGTCTTTTGAAGGCCGATGAAAATGGCGCGGCTTCAATAGCTTTCCCCGCCATAGGCACGGGCGTCGGGGGTTTCCCGCTTGGAGAATGCGCCGAAATTATGATAAATACGGTTTCCGGCTATCTTAATAGCGAAGAGAGATCGATTAAAGCCGTTTACTTTGTACTTTTTGACGAGGATGCGTACAGGGTTTTCCAAGAGACATTGAAAACGATCAAAGCCGGAGAAAACAGGTCGTAGATTCCGGTCAGGGAACGAGAAGTGTTGAGCGACACGACAAAACAGCTGGAAGAACTTGTAAGAAACAGGGATCCGCTGAAGATAGAGAAAGAAGGGGATTTTGTTCATGCCGCCGTCATGCTGATACTGAGGGAGAGCGGGGAGGAGTTGTCAATCCTGTTCATAAAAAGACCCGAGAGCGACCGGGACGCTTTCTCCGGACACGTGGCTTTCCCGGGCGGCAAAATGGCGGAAGGGGATAAAAGCAAGCTCGATACGGCGATACGTGAGACCCATGAGGAAATCGGAGTTGATTTAAACTTGTGCGGGCATCTTATCGGCGAGCTCGACGACGTCAATCCCAATAATCCCCGCACCGACAATTATATAGTTACCCCTTACTTGTGCTTGCTTAGCGGTGAGGTTACCTTGAAGCCTAATATGCTTGAAGTCGAGGCTGCGGTATGGGTCCCGCTCAGCCACCTGAAGGATGAAAAAAACGTCAAGATCAGATTCCGGGAGAGGCGCGGGAGAACCGTTCAGGACTACGTTTACAGTTATAAGCAATATATCATCTGGGGTATGACCGGGAGAATAGTGCATCAATTCCTTTCCTTCTCTTCGCATCTGTTCTGATTTCTGGATTTTGACAACCTCTAATGATAGAATTTCAAAAAAACGATATATAATATAGGGAGATAACAATGAGGGGAGTAAATAAAGTGATTTTGATCGGAAACCTGGGCCGCGACCCCGAGATCAGATATACGACGAGCGGACAGGCGGTTGCCAATTTTACTCTGGCTACGACTGAGGGGCATACCAACAAGGAAGGCGAGAAGCAGGAATACACGGAGTGGCACCGGATAGTGGCATGGGGCAGACTGGCGGAGATTTGCGGGGAATATTTATCGAAGGGAAAGATGATTTATGTGGAAGGCGCTCTCAGGACGCGTTCATGGGAGGATAAGGAGGGCAAGACAAGATGGACCACGGAAGTCATTGCGAGAACAATGCAGATGTTAAGCCCGGCGGGTGGTAAGCCGGACGCCTCTTCAGCTTCCGACGACCGCGTTCCGGAGGATTTCGATGTTGACGAGGATTCATTTAATTCTGATGACGATATTCCGTTTTAAGAGTTGATTCAATCATTGTCTGAGTGATAAACCTTCCTTTTTAAATCAACCTTCATATAGATCCGGCTGATTAATCGGGAACCTGATACGGTGAAAAAAAGCGCAGATATCAAAAGAGTCGACAAGCCCTGGGGGCACGAGTTATGGTGGGCCCATACGGACAAGTATGTGGGAAAAATACTCCATATAAATAAAGGTCATAGCTTGAGCTATCAGTATCACGAGATAAAGGATGAGTCTATTTACCTCAGGAGCGGCGAGATGATTCTGGAGATTGAGGAGCAAGGGGGGACGAGAGAGGAAATAAGGCTTGAGCCCGGCGAGTCCGTGAGGATAAAACCTTATACCAGACATAGAATGACCGCCGTGGAGGACTGTGAGGTGTTTGAGGTGTCCACTCCTCATGTAGAGGACATCGTAAGGTTGGAAGACAGATACGGGAGGATTTGAAAAAAAGACATATGAATCTGGCAGTAGTAATTCTTGCGGCGGGAATGGGTAAAAGGATGAAATCGGCTGTGCCCAAAGTGCTTCATCCCGTTCTCGGTCGTCCTATGCTTAGTCATGTCCTGGATGCGGTTAAAAAACTGTCCCCCGACCGTATCGTAATTGTGGTAGGCAAAGGCTCTCGGGACTTAAAGAGCGTAATCGGCTCTGAGGGCATTTCATATGCCGTTCAGGATAAGCAGCTTGGCACGGGGCATGCGGCTAACAGCGCCCGAAGCGACCTGGCCAAGTTCAGAGGGAATATTTTAATTCTTAACGGCGACTTTCCGCTTATTACCTCAAAATCCCTTAAAAGATTTCTGAGCAGGCACGAAAAGAACAAGTCCGATGTTTCGGTCATGACCGCTCTTCTCGACGACCCTGCCGGTTACGGCAGGATAGTTAGAAATAAGAACGAAGGGGTGGAAGAGATAGTCGAGGAGAAGGACGCCACCTCGGAGCAGAGAAAGATAAGGGAGATAAACTCGGGCACTTATTGCGTTAAGAGCGCTTTTCTCTGGGACGCGCTTTCAAGAATTAATTCAAGGAACAAACAAAGAGAGTATTACCTGACCGATATAATAGGAATCGCCTCCAGGAACAAACGCGAAGTTTCAGGCGTGGTCGTCTCGGACAGCGATGAAGTTATAGGTGTAAACGACAGGGCTCAGCTTTCCCGGGTTGAGAACATAATGAAAGAAAGGATAAACTCCCGCCTGATGCGCTCGGGGGTAACGATTATCGATCCCGCAAGCACGTATATTTCCCCCGACGTCAAGATCGGCCGCGACTCGGTTCTCTATCCGGGTACGCATATATACGGAAACACCAGGATCGGCGCGGGCTCGACAATAGGCCCTTCAGTGTGGATAGAGGATTCCGAGCTGGGAAACGGAGTTACCGTCAAGCTCTCCTCATATATATCGAACGCCGTTATTAAAAACGATGTAACGGTCGGGCCGTTCGCGCACCTGCGTCCGGAAACCCGGATCATGGAGGGAGCGAAGATCGGAAATTTTGTGGAGATAAAACAATCAGAAATCGGCAGAGGGTCCAAAGTTCCCCATTTATCCTACGTGGGGGACGCCGTTCTGGGTAAAGGCGTCAACATAGGCGCGGGATCTATCACCTGTAATTACGACGGATTCAATAAGCATCAAACTGTTGTGGCGGATGATGTTTTCATCGGAAGCGACACGATGCTGGTCGCTCCCGTAAAGGTGGGGAAGGGGGCCACCACAGGGGCGGGCTCTACGATTACGAAAGATGTCCCTGAAGGCGCCCTTGCGATAGGCAGGGCACGGCAGACGGTTATTGAAAACTGGAGTAGAAAGCCGAAGGAGAAGAAGGCGAAAAAGTAAATGTGCGGAATAGTCGGCTACGTCGGGAATCGCGGTAAAACTGTGGGCGTTCTTCTGGAGGGCCTGACCAGGCTCGAGTACCGGGGGTACGATTCCTCTGGAATCGCGCTTATGGAGAGCGGGCGTCCGAGGGTATACAGAAGCACGGGAAAGCTTGAAAATCTGAAGAAGAAATTGAGTAAGCACGAATCTGACGGAGCCCTCGGCATAGGACACACGAGATGGGCTACTCACGGAGACGCGACTGAAAGAAACGCGCACCCCCATACCTCAGGGGGGACTTCGGTCGTGCATAACGGCATAATAGAGAATTTTGCCCGGCTCAAGAACGAGCTAATAAAAAAGGGCTACGAATTTTGCTCCGACACGGATACCGAAATCTTCGCCCATCTAATCGAGGATTTTTCAAAGAGCGGTCTGGAGTTGGAGGACGCAGTAAGGGCGGCCTTAAAAAGGGTGGAAGGCTCTTACGCCCTGGCAGTCATTTCCGAAAGGGACCCTGACAAGGTTATCGCGGCCAGACAGTTCTCCCCCCTTATAGTAGCCGTGGGCGAGCACGAGAATTACCTTGCCTCCGACATACCCGCGGTTCTTCCGTTCTGCCGTAACGTCATATTCCTTGAAGACGGCGACGTCGCCGTGCTCGAGCGCGAGGGAGTAAGGATAACGGATCTCGAGGGCAACCCGCTTAAAAGAGCAGCGCAGACCATAAACTGGGACCCCGCTTCGGTCGAAAAGTGCGGGTACCGCCATTTTATGATTAAGGAAATACACGAGCAGCCTCGGGCCGTCCTCGATACGATGCGCGGGAGGTTCTCGGAAGAGACCGGAGAGGTATTCCTCGAGGGCCTGGATAGTTCTTATCTGAAGGATATAAACAGAATAGAGGCCCTTGCGTGCGGCACGTCCTACCACGCTTCCCTCATCGGGAAATATATGATAGAAACTATTGCCG
This sequence comes from Deltaproteobacteria bacterium, assembly GCA_040223695.1. Classification (NCBI taxonomy): domain Bacteria; kingdom Pseudomonadati; phylum Myxococcota; class Myxococcia; species Deltaproteobacteria bacterium. The sequence continues at coordinate 6,813 of JAVKFU010000021.1, read as the reverse complement.
GGGTTCCGGTTCAGGTGGATATTGCCTCCGAGTTCCGGTACCGGAATCCGATCATAGATAAAAAAACGCTTGCGATAGCCGTCTCCCAGTCGGGGGAGACGGCTGACACATCGGAGGCTTTGCTTGAGGCGCGGGATCGCGGGGCCAGGACGCTTGGAATAACGAACGTGTTGATGAGCAAAATCGCCAGGGAGTCGGGCGGCGTTATTTATACGCATGCCGGGCCCGAAATCGGGGTTGCGTCCACCAAGGCGTTTACGACCCAGCTCATGGCGTTTTTCCTCTTTTCCATCTATCTCGGCAGGATTAAAAAACGGCTCAATAAAAAAAGCGCGTCTGATCTCATAAGGGAGGCGATCCGAATTCCGCAGTTGATCCAGGTGACCCTAAAGCTTGACGATTACATTAAAGAGCTTGCGGAAGAATTCTTCCAGTACGGAAATTTTTTATATCTCGGACGGGGAATAAATCATCCCGTGGCTTTCGAAGGGGCGCTTAAGCTAAAGGAAGTCTCCTACATACATGCCGAGGGCTACGCGGCGGGCGAGATGAAGCACGGCCCGATAGCGCTCATAGACGAGAATATGCCCCTCGTTTTAATCGCGCCAGATGACGGGATTACATACAGGAAAATTTTGGGTAATCTTCAGGAGGTAAGGGCCAGGAGGGGAAAGGTTATTTTCCTCACTTCCGATACCGGAGCCGAGGAACTTAAGGGTAATGTAGACAGGGTAATTGAAGTACCCGGGAGCCATTATTTGTTGAGTCCCCTTATTTCGGTAATCCCGCTTCAGCTTCTTGCCTACCACATTGCGACGTTAAAAGGCACGGATGTCGATCAGCCGAGAAATCTGGCAAAGGTTGTGACCGTAGAGTAGCGTTTCCCGCGCGCATTCCTGAGGACTGAGTGTCTGTCTCAGAACCGCCATTAATACAGACGGTCTTTGGTTTCGCATCCCGGTCCTGATCTCGAAATTTTGTTCGACGAGATTATCCGAATGAAGTTCAAACTGCTCAAGCTTCTGTCAAGTCTTCACGCTAAAATTTTCGGTAGGCCTGAATGCAGCAGGTTTAACGAAATTCTGGTTTTGCTGGGTCTTAAAGGTCTGGGCGTCCGAAATTATGGAACCAAAAAATTAAGCGGAGAAATACCGTTTACCAAAAGTGTCCTTCTCAAAATTGACGGACCGAACAACACTATTCTCGATGTTGGAGCAAACGAGGGGAATTTTACTCAAGAGGTTTTAAACAACAGCGACTTCTTAAATGTGGTTGCTGTAGAGCCGCATCCCCGGACGTTCGAAAGGTTATATAACAGATATGTGCATAATGATCGTGTGACACTGCTAAATATTGGAGCGGGTGACCGGGATGCGACTTTGTCTTTGTTTGACTATAGCGACAGGAGGGGATCTACACACGCGTCTTTTTTCAGAGAAGCAATTGAAGAGGCCCATCATGTAACAGCTGCTGAATGGGAGGTCCCGGTTCGGAAACTTGATGACGTTGTTTCCGAGAACGAATTACAAGTTGTTTTCGTAAAAATAGATGTGGAAGGATTTGAGTTTAACGTACTCAAGGGACTTGGAGAAACAATACGTCGGCAAAAGGTTCCATACATTCTTATCGAATTCAATGAAATGAATATCTATTCCGGGACGTTTCTCAGAAACTTTATGGATTTCCTGGACGACTATGAACCCTTTCGGATATTGCCCTATGGTCGATTGCTGGGATTGAGGCCGTATCGACCTTTTTTTGCAGAGATATTTACATATCAAAATATCGTATTTATCAGAAAGGAGCTCGTTTTGTCTTGAATCAGGCATGCGTCTTTCGGGCGTATTCGGACCGGATCTTTCACAAAAAAGAGGATTATTACATAATGCGTTTTTACAACCGCATAATATCTGGTAAATTAACGGGCTTCTTGCACTACAAACCGTAATTGAAGAGGTAATTGCAAATACTATGAAAGTGCTCGTCGTAGGAAGCGGGGGCAGAGAACACGCCCTTTGCTGGAAAATAAGGCAGAGCCCCCTTGTTCAAACGCTTTACTGCGCTCCGGGCAATCCGGGTATCGCCGGGCACGCCGATTGCGTTGATATTAAAGTTTCGGACGTCGAGGGGCTGCTCAGGTTCGCCAGGGCGGAGGAGATAGACCTCACGGTCGTGGGGCCGGAGTTTCCCCTCTCGCTCGGGATTGTGGACAGGTTCTGTGAAGAGGGCCTCGATATATTCGGCCCTGCGAGCGCCGCGGCGGAGATCGAGACGAGCAAGGTCTTCTCAAAGAATTTAATGAAGAAATACGATATCCCGACGGCTTTTTTCTCCGCCTTCCGTAATTTTGATGAGGCCGTAAACTGGGTCAGGGAGGTCAAGCCTCCTCTGGTTGTAAAGGCCGACGGCCTCGCCGCCGGAAAAGGGGTGTTTATTTGCGAAACCGAGGAACAGGCCGTAGAGGTCCTCGACGATATAATGAGGCGAAAGATTTTCGGCGATTCGGGCGATATGGTTGTGGTGGAGCAGTTCCTCAGGGGCGAAGAAGTATCCTTCTTCGCTTTTACCGACGGAACGAATGTAATTCCTCTGGAATCATCCCAGGACCACAAAGCGCTTCTTGACGGTGATGAGGGCCCTAATACGGGGGGAATGGGAGCGTACTCTCCCGCCCCCGTTCTTACGCCCGAGCTCACGGAAAAAGTGATGAACCGGATAATGATTCCCACGATAAGGGCTATGAAGGAAGAGGGCAGGGAGTACAAGGGCATCCTGTACGCGGGTCTGATGATCGAGGATTCCGAACCCAGGGTTCTCGAGTTCAACTGCAGGTTCGGAGACCCGGAGGCGCAGCCCCTTCTGATGAGAATAGATTCCGATATTGTCCCTGTTCTGAAAGCTGTTGCCGGGGAGGGTCTTTCCGACGAAACGATAGAATGGAAAGAAGAGGCTTCCGTCTGTGTGGTTCTGGCTTCGAAGGGGTATCCTGGGGATTACAAGCGCGGAGCCCAAATAAAAGGACTGGATAAGCTCGACAAGATGGAAAACGTGCTCGTCTTTCATTCCGGCACTGCGGTTGAAGAGGGGAATGTGGTTACCAGCGGAGGAAGGGTTCTGGGTATAACCGCGCTCGGCAAGGACGTTCGAGGTGCCATAGAGCTTGCGTACAGAGCAGTGGGGGAAATCGATTGCGAGTCTCTTTATTACCGAACGGATATAGGCAAGAAAGCGCTCAGGCACGTTTAAAGGCGCCCGGACATTTTCCCGTATCATGATTCCTGTGAAGGAGGTGATAACATGGCGGAAGTATGGTTTATAAGCATTGACACTCGGTCCCTTGAAGGGCTCGAGCCGAGACATGAGGGTAGCTTCATCGAATGTGTCGAATTTCTGGAGCTCAGGCCTGACAATTGGGAGTGTGAGCCTGAAGCTCTTCCGGACTTTAAAACCGGGAATCCGCTGATAGACGACAGCGGCTACATTTACGTGCTCATGAGAGCTACGGGAGAAGAAATAGAAGAATTCGGCGACAACAGGTGGAAGCCCGGATGGTATAAGTCACCTCTTACAATAGTCGGATTTGAAAAGAATCTCAGAAAAAAACCCGGATAAAAGGACTTTTTTCTTGACATGGATGTTCTTTTCTGGATATATTAGTTGGATTAACTTTTTATGGAGATAAGCATTAGTGCCTACAATTAGTCAGTTGGTTAGAGATGGAAGAAAACGGGCCAAGAAGAAGAGCAAAGCCCCCGCGCTTCAGAATTGTCCTCAGAAAAGAGGAGTCTGTGTCAGGGTATATACGACTACGCCCAAAAAACCTAATTCTGCGCTCAGAAAAGTAGCGCGTATAAGGCTCACGAACGGTGTTGAGGTCACTGGTTATATCCCCGGGGAGGGGCATACCCTTCAGGAACACTCCGTAATACTAGTAAGGGGTGGAAGGGTCAAGGACCTTCCGGGCGTCAGATATCACATTGTCAGGGGAACGCTGGATTCGACAGGGGTGTCTAACAGAAGACAGGGCCGTTCGAAATACGGAGCCAAGAAGCCTAAATAATTAAAGGGACAGATTGAAATGCCTAGAAAGGGACCAGTAACAAAGAGAAAGGTTCCCGTCGATCCCAAATATGGTGATTTGACGGTCGCGAAGTTTATAAATTCGCTCATGTACGACGGCAAGAAGAGCAAGGCCGAGAAGATATTTTACTCTGCGATGGATGTTATTGCCGAGAAGACGGGCAAGGAGCCGCTTGAGGTTTTTTTAGCCGCTATGGATAATGTAAAGCCCGGTATAGAGGTAAGGCCGCGCAGGGTCGGGGGCGCCACGTATCAGGTGCCTATGGAGGTAAGCTCTTTCCGCCGCCAGTCTCTTGCCATAAGGTGGATGCTTTCTGCGATAAGAAAGAGAGAGGGGAAGTCGATGGTCGAGAAGCTTTCGGGTGAAATCATGGAAGCCGCGGAAGGCCGCGGGGGATCCATAAAGAAAAGGGAAGACACGCACAAAATGGCGGACGCGAACAGGGCGTTCGCTCATTACAGGTGGTAATAAATTCGGAGGAGTTTTGTGGAAAAGGCAATACCTATAGATAGAGTCAGAAATATTGGAATCGTGGCGCATATAGACGCCGGTAAGACTACTACCACCGAGCGTATCCTGTACTATACCGGTCTTACCTACAAGATCGGAGAAGTCCACGAAGGCACCGCCACAATGGACTGGATGGAGCAGGAAAGGGAAAGGGGTATCACCATTACCTCGGCGACCACTACGTGCTTCTGGAATGACCATAGGATTAATATCATCGATACTCCCGGCCACGTGGATTTCACAATCGAAGTGGAAAGGTCTTTAAAGGTGCTCGACGGCGCTGTAGTGGTTTTTGACTCCGTGGGAGGCGTGGAGCCTCAGTCCGAGACCGTCTGGAGACAGGCCGACAGGTACAGGGTTCCCAGGATGGCGTTTGTAAATAAGATGGACAAAGTCGGCGCTGATTTCGGACAGGTCGTGTCCCAGATAAAAGAAAGGCTGAACGCCAATCCGGTTCCCCTTCATCTGCCGTACTTCGAAGGGGACGAATTTAAAGGAATAATAGACCTTATAAAAATGAAGCTCGCCGTCTGGGATGACGATTCCCTCGGATCGAAATACGAGCTCGTGGATATACCGGAGAGCATGCTTTCGGAATCCGAGACCGGCAGGGAGCACCTGCTCGAGTCGATTGCCGATTTTGACGAAGAAATAATGGAAAATTATCTTAACGGCGAGCCGGTTTCAGAAGAGCAGATTGTCAAGGCAGTAAGAAAAGCCACCGTATCGCTCAGCATGGTGCCTGTAATACTGGGGACCGCGTTTAAAAATAAAGGTGTTCAGCTGCTTCTGGATTCTATAGTAAGCTTTATGCCCGCCCCTTCCGAGCTTCCTCCGGTTGAAGGGATTAATACCGAAACCGAGCAGGCGGAGACGAGAAATCCGAGTGATGATGAGCCGTTCTCCGCGCTGGCGTTTAAAATTATGACCGACCCGTACGTCGGACAGCTTACATATTTGAGAATATATTCCGGGAAACTTGTCTCGGGCACTACCGTATTTAACTCGACAAAGGATAAAAGGGAAAAAATCGGAAGGCTCCTCCGAATGCACTCCAATAAAAGGGAGGACATCAAGGAGATTGGAGCGGGAGGAATTGTCGCCGCCGTCGGTCTTAAATCGACCACCACGGGCGACACGCTCTGTGACGAAGACCACCCGATACTGCTTGAAAGCCTTTACTTCGCGGAGCCCGTAATATCGATCGCGATCGAGCCGAAAACCAAATCCGACCAGGAAAGACTTGCGTTATCACTCAATAAAATTTCACTTGAAGATCCGACATTTAAAGTTAAGCATGATGAAGAAACCGCCCAGACACTTATTTCCGGTATGGGTGAGTTGCACCTGGAGATTATCGTTGACAGGCTGAAGCGTGAATTCAACGTGGACGCGAATGTGGGAAGACCCCAGGTCGCTTACAGGGAGACGGTTACCCGGCCTTCGGACGTCGAATCGAAGTTTATCAGGCAGACCGGCGGCAGGGGTCAGTACGGGCATGTTAAAATCAAGATGGAGCCCGGAGAAGAGGGTTCCGGAATTAATTTTGTAGATGAGATCAAGGGCGGCACCATACCGAGAGAGTTTATACCCGCTGTGGAAAAGGGCATAAGAGAGGCTTCTGAAACGGGTGTGGTCGCGGGCTATCCGGTCATCGATTTGACCGTAAGGCTTTACGACGGTTCTTACCACGATGTGGACAGTTCGGAAATCGCTTTTAAGATTGCGGCCTCGATGGCTTTTAAGGACGCGGTTTTGCGCGCAAAGCCTATAATTCTCGAGCCGCTCATGAAAGTAGAGGTTGTGGTTCCCGAGGACTTTATGGGATCTGTGATGGGGAATCTTAGCTCCAGAAGGGGCAAGATCATGGGCTCGGAGCTACGCGGCGCCATGCAGGCGATAAGGGCTGAAGTCCCGCTTTCGGAAATGTTCGGCTATGCCACCGAGTTAAGGTCTATGACTGAAGGACGGGGCTCGTTCACAATGGAATTTGCGCATTATTCCCCGCTGCCCGAAAGTCTTTCGGAAAATCTTAAGACGAATGTACAGGCTGTTCAGTAACACAGGCCGTGAACTTCACGTAAGGAGGTAGAGAGATAAGATGTCTAAGGAGAGATTTGCGCGGGGGAAGCCGCACTTAAACATAGGGACTATAGGTCACGTAGACCATGGTAAGACGACGCTCACGGCGGCGATAACGAAGGTATTGGACAAGGCCGGAG
>JAVKFU010000020.1 GCA_040223695.1 Deltaproteobacteria bacterium | reverse complement strand
TGGAGATGGTGATGCCCGGGGATAATGTGAATATGGACGTGGAGTTGATAGCGCCTGTGGCCCTTGAGGAGCAGCTTAGGTTTGCGATAAGGGAAGGGGGAAGAACAGTGGGCGCTGGTGTAGTTACTAAAATCGTGGAGTGATAGTTTTTAAGGGAAGTTATTTATGAATCGTGCTGCCAAGATAAGAATAAAGTTGAAATCGTTTGATCACAGGCTGCTTGACAGGTCATCTGTGGAGATAGTGGATACGGCGAAAAGAACCGGGGCAAGGGTCTCGGGGCCAGTTCCTCTGCCTACTCATATAAGCCGCTACTGTGTATTGAGGTCCCCTCACGTTGACAAGAACTCCAGGGAGCACTTTGAAGTGAGAACACACAAGAGGCTGGTGGATATACTGGAGCCTACGCAACAGACTATCGATGCGCTGATGAAGCTGGATCTGGCTTCGGGCGTTGAGGTTGAGATAAAACTAACAGGATCGTAATCGTAATGGTTGAAGGATTAATAGGCAAAAAATTAGGAATGACCGAGTTTTTTCTGGACAACGGAACCGCGGTGGTCGGGACCGTGATTGAAGCGGGTCCCTGTTTCGTGGTGCAGAAAAAAACCGAGGATAAGGACGGGTACGAGGCCTTGCAGCTGGGGTTTGAAGAGGTAAAGCCTCAGAGGGTCTCCAAGCCCATGCTCGGCCATTTTAAAAAGGCCGAAGTATCTCCGTTGAGACACCTGGCGGAGTTCAGCGCCAAAGAAGGGGAGTATAACCCCGGAGATGAAATAAAGGCTGACGTGTTCGAGGAAGGGGAGATTGTTGACGTCGTGGGCACCAGCAAGGGAAAGGGATTTTCGGGCGCCATGAAGAGGCATAATTTCAGGGGTCAGCCGGCTTCTCACGGCGGGATGGCTCACAGGAGGGTAGGCGGTATCGGTCAGGCCTCTTATCCCGCAAAGGTCTGGAAAGGTATAAAAATGCCGGGCCAATTGGGAAATGAGAAAGTCGCTGTCCAGGGAATCAAGGTCTTCAAGGTTGACGCTGAGAGGAACATGATCGTCGTAAAGGGGTCGGTTCCTGGACCGAGAGGCGGCCTTGTGATAATTAAGAGAACTACGAAAGGGAGAAGTCAAAGTGCCTGAGCTTGATGTTTATGATTTGGAAAAAAGCAAGGTGGGTTCGGTAGAGCTCGACCCTTCGATATTCGAGGCGCCGGTCAAAAAACACCTGCTTCATGCGGTTGTAAACTGGCAGCTGGCCGGCAGGCGCGCGGGCACGGCCTCCACAAAGCAGAGGGGCGAGGTAAGGGGCGGCGGCAGAAAGCCCTGGAGGCAGAAACACCTGGGACGGGCGCGGCAGGGAAGCATCAGGGCTCCCCAGTGGAGAAAAGGGGGAGTGGTTTTCGGACCCAAGCCCAAGGACTGGTCTTATTCGGTAAATAAAAAGACCAAACGCCAGGCTCTTGTAAGCGCGCTATCCCTTAAATACGGCGAGGGTGTTCTTATGGCGCTCAACGAGTTCAACCTCCCCGAGATTAAAACAAAACAGGTGGCCGATTTCGTAAAGAAATTCGATCTTAAATCCGTTTTGATAATCGTAGGGGGCGATGGCGATAATGAGAACCTTCTGAAGTCGGCAAGGAATATGCCGAACGTGAAGGTGCTCAGGGTCGGAGGCATTAACGTATTTGATATTTTAAAGTATGACGCATTAATTATGACTGAAGATTCTATTAAAAGTGCGCAGGAGACTCTGAAAAATTGAAAGACCCCAGGCACATAATCAAGCGCCCGCTCGTGACCGAGAAATCCTCTGATTTAAGAGAGTCCGGCTGGTATGTGTTTTCGGTCGACAAGGGATCGACTAAAAACGAGATAAGGGACGCTGTCGAAAAGGTATTTAACGTTAAGGTAGGCAAGGTCAGGACCCTTGTTACTACTGGTAAAAAGGTAAAAAAGTTCGGGAGGATATCAGGTCAAAAGTCCTCGATTAAAAAGGCGTATGTTCATGTCAAGGAAGGAGTTATCGAGTTTTTTGAGGGAGTTTAGGAATGGGTATTAAAAAATTCAACCCCACTAGTCCGGGAACAAGGTTCAGGTCGGGATCCGACTTTGCCGACATCACCGCGGAAAGACCGCACAAACCGCTCACCTCCCCCGTAAAGAAAACGGGCGGAAGGAATTCGCAGGGCAGGATTACGAGCTATCAGCGGGGCGGAGGACATAAAAGGCTTTATAGAAAAATAGATTTTAAAAGGGATAAATACGATGTTCCCGCCAGGGTTGTTTCGATAGAGTACGATCCGAACCGCTCGGCCAGGATTGCTCTGCTCAACTATACGGACGGGGAGAAGAGATATATCCTCGCGCCCGAGGGCATAAAGCTCGGAGACACGGTTGTATGCGGGGAAAATGCAGAGGTATCGGCCGGCAACTCCCTGCCGCTTAAATTCATCCCGGTGGGTACGATTGTTCATAACATAGAATTAAAGCCCGGGGGCGGCGGTAAAATTGCGAGAGCTGCCGGGGCTTCCGCTCAGATCGTTGCGAAGGAAGGCTCCTATGCCCAGATTAAATTAACCTCCGGCGAAATACGGCTTATTCACTTGGACTGCGCCGCGACAGTGGGCAGAATCGGAAACGCCGAGCACGAGCTTGTTACCCTCGGCAAGGCCGGGAGAAAAAGGCACATAGGGAAAAGACCCCATGTCAGGGGAGTCGCAATGAACCCTGTCGATCACCCCCACGGCGGAGGCGAGGGAAAAGCGACCAAGGGCAATCCTCATCCTGTATCTCCCTGGGGCTGGATTACAATCGGATATAAAACGAGAAAGAACAAGAGAACCGATAAGTTTATAGTGAAGCGTAGAAGAATTGGATACGGAATGGATTAAGGAGAAGTCATGCCCAGATCAAATAAAAAAGGACCGTATGTAAGCGATAAACTGCAGAAGAAGGTAGAAGCGGAGAAGGCTTTGGGCAGCGGTCGTATAATAAAAACATGGTCAAGAAATTCAATGATTACGCCTGATATGATGGGCCTTACGTTTGCGGTGCACAACGGGAGAAAGTTTATACCGGTTTACGTCACCGAGCACATGGTCGGTCACAAGCTGGGAGAGTTCTCTCCCACCCGCACATTTTCGAGTCACGCGGGGGACAAGAAGGCCAAAGTTGGAAAAAGGTAGAAAATAAACAGAAGGGAAAACAATGGTATCTCAAGCTGTAAAAAAATATTACAGATCATCACCCAAGAAGCTTGGCCCTGTGTTGGAGCTTATAAGAGGAAACGGAGTGGAAAACGCTTTTTCGATACTTTCTTCGCTCCGTAAAAGGTCGGCCCCGGATATTGCCAAACTCCTGAAATCAGCCGTCGCCAACGCTTCCGAGAAAGGTCACAGCGATACTGAGACTCTTTACATAAAGGAAGTGTACGCCTCAAAGGGGCCTATGCTCAAGAGGGTAAGGCCGAGGGCCAGGGGGCGCGCGGACCAGAGAAAAAGAAGAATGAGCCACATAACAATAGTACTTGAAGAAAGGGGGCTTTAAATTGGGTCAGAAAGTTAACCCTATAGGGCTGAGAGTTGGAATTACGAAAGGCTGGGACTCCAAATGGTATGCCGAAAAACAGCGATACACGGAGCTCCTTCACGAGGATTTGAAGATAAGGAATCTTATTAAAAAGGAATTTTATCAGGCGGCGATTTCGAAGATCGAGCTTGAGAGAGCGGCGTCCGAGAGGGTCAGGATAGTAATACACTCGGCCCGCCCGGGGATGATAATAGGAAGGAAAGGGCAGGAGATTGAGGCCCTCAGGCAGAGGCTCTCGAAAATGACGGGGAAGGATATCTACCTCGACATCCGAGAGGTCAAGCGTCCGGAAATAGACGCCCAATTGGTGGCGGAGAACGTCGCCCTCCAGATAGAGAGGCGCGTGGCGTTCAGGCGCGCTATGAAAAGGGGCCTCTCGTCCGCGATGAGACTCGGAGCGCTCGGCATTAAAATCATGGTTTCAGGAAGACTCGGGGGGACGGAGATTGCGAGGAAGGAATGGTACAGGGAAGGCAGAGTCCCGCTTGCCACGCTCAGGGCGGATATTGATTACGGCTTTGCCGAGGCCAGCACTACTTATGGAATTATAGGTGTAAAAGTCTGGATTTTTAAAGGTGAAATTCTGGAGAGGAAAAGCAAGCAAGTCGTATAATGGTGATATAAAATGTTACAGCCGTCGCGTACAAAATACAGGAAACTTCATAAAGGCAGGATAAGAGGCAAGGCGACCAAGGGCGCGTCCATGGCCTTCGGCGAGTACGGGCTCCAGTCCCTGGAAGGAGGCAAGCTCACGTCCAGGCAGATCGAAGCCGCCCGTATCGCTATCACTCGACACGTGAGAAGGGGAGCCAAGCTATGGATAAGGGTGTTCCCGCATAAGGCCGTTACCAAGAAACCCGCCGAGACCAGGATGGGAAAGGGTAAAGGAGATGTGGACAGCTATGTGGCTCCGGTAAAAAGGGGCACCATGATTTATGAAATCAGCGGCCTGACCCAGGAGCTCGCGAAGGAAGCCTTCAGGCTTGCGTCTCACAAGCTCCCTGTCAAAACGCGCATGGTAACACGTGATGAGGGGGATATTCTGGGATGAAGGCGAGCGAATTCAGGGAGTTGACGGATAACGAGCTGTCAAAGAAAAAAGATGAGCTAAAGGAAGAAATTTTCAATCTGAGAATCCAGATAGCCACTCAGCAGACGACAAATGTCGCGAGGATTAATAATTTGAAGAAAGACCTCGCGCGGCTGTTGACCGTAATCAGAGAAAAGGACACTGCACAGGGAGAAGTTAGTTAAATGCCGAGAGGGAAATATAAATCTAGAGTCGGAACCGTCGTGAGCGACAAGATGGATAAAACAGTCGTTGTTGACGTGATCCATATCCGGAAAGATCCGAGATACAAAAAGGCTTTCAAAATGAACACTAAATTCAAGGCTCACGATGAAAACCAGGAGTGCAGGGTAGGGGACAAGGTGCAGATACTCGAAACCAGGCCCTACAGCAAGACCAAGAGATGGAGAGTGAGCAAAATTCTCGAGCGCGGAATTCAGCTCGAAGTTGATGCGGAGCTTGATAATGCGGGAGGGAATTTAGAGTGATTCAGTCGACGACATATCTGGATTCCGCCGACAATACGGGGGCCAAGAGGCTTTTTTGTATTAAGGTGCTGGGCGGCTCCGGAAGAAAATACGCCAGGTTGGGGGATGTGGTTGTAGTGTCCGTCAAGGAGGCTATTCCCAACTCAAAAGTGGATAAGGGCACCGTGCAGAGGGCTGTGATTGTGCGTACCAGAAAGGAACAGAGAAGGGTGGACGGGTCATACGTAAGATTCGATAATAACGCCGCAGTGCTTATTAACAAAGAAAACGAGCCCATGGGTACCCGTGTTTTCGGGCCTATAGCCAGGGAGCTGCGTACGAAGGGTTTTATGAAAATAATTTCTCTTGCCCCGGAGGTGGTGTAAAGTGGCTTCCGCGTCGAGAAAAAATTCGGAGAAAAGAAAGAGATTCAACATCAAGAGCGGCGATACCGTATATGTCGTAGCGGGAAAGGAGAAGGGTAAAACCGGGAAAGTGATAAAAGTGTTGAGAGAAAAGGAAGCTGCGCTTGTGGAGAAGCTCAACCTCGTAAAGCGCCATGAGCGTCAGTCCCAGAAGAACCCCACGGGCGGGATCGTGGAAAAAGAGGCTCCCATACATATATCCAACCTGATGCTTTACGATAACACGGAAGGGGAGCCCGTCAGAGTCGGACGTAGGGTCCTCGGGAGCGGCGAGAAGGTCAGATACAGCAAAAAGAGCGGTGAGGAGATCGGCAAATAATGGCGCCCAGACTCAAAAGCATTTACAATGAAAAGGTAATCCCGTCATTAAAGGAAAGGTTCTCCTACGGTAACCCTATGCAGATCCCCAGGATCGAGAAGATTGTCATTAATATGGGGCTCGGCAAATTAACCGACGCGGGCAGAGATAAAAAGGTTATTGACGAAGCAGTTGAGGAAATTTCAAGCATCACGGGCCAGAGACCCGTAATAAGAAACTCCAAGCACTCAATAGCGGGGTTCAAGTTAAGAGAGGGACTGCCCATAGGATGCTCGGTTACCCTTCGCGGCGATAAGATGTACGAGTTTCTGGACAGACTCGTCAACCTCGCCCTTCCCAGAGTCAGGGACTTCAGGGGTGTTTCGTCAAAAGCCTTTGACGGAAGGGGAAATTACACGCTCGGGCTCAGGGAGCAGATAATTTTTCCGGAAATAGACTACAGCAAGGTGCAAACAGTCAAAGGAATGAACGTAAGCATAGTAACCACAGCCAAAACGGATGAAGAGGCAAGAGGATTGCTGGAAGAGTTCGGAATGCCTTTTGCAAATAATTAAGAGAGGGATTTGATGACACGCAAAGCATTAATGGAGAAATCCAAAAGAGAGCCCAAATTTAAGGTAAGACAGAGAAACCGCTGTCCTCTTTGCGGCAGGCCGAGAGGTTTTCTCCGGGAATTCAATATGTGCAGGTTATGCTTCAGGGATCTTGCGAGTTTCGGCAGATTGCCGGGTGTTAGAAAGTCCAGCTGGTAAATAACGGCAATTAGAATCCAAGGAATTTTAATAATTAATAAAAGGGGCGATCAGGAATATGACAGACCCAATATCTGATATGCTGACAAGAGTTCGTAACGGATTGATAGCAGGTCATAAAACCGTATCGATACCCGTGTCGACAATAAAGGTTGAGCTGGCAAGGATATTAAAGGAAGAGGGATATGTTTCCGATTACAGTATCGGAGAAAAAGACGGTACGAAGAGCATTAATATCGTGCTTGCATACACGCCTGACAAAAAAAGCGTAATACTGGAGATCAAGAGAATAAGCAGGCCGAGCAGAAGGGTCTATGTGAATAAAGACGAAATTCCCCGGGTCAAAGGCGGCTTGGGGGTTTGTATTCTTTCAACATCCAAGGGGATAATGACGGGTTCCGAAGCTCGCAGTCAGGGCGTCGGCGGCGAGATTATCTGTTCTATATTGTGAGGGAGTTTGAATGTCTCGAATTGGCAGAAAACCGATAACGGTTCCAAGCGGCGTAAAGATCAGCCGGAAGGGAAGACTTGTGGAAATTGAGGGAGGAAAGGGGAAGCTCTCCTGGGATATCCCGGACGGTATAAGCGCTCAAGTCGAAGAACAAACGATTCTGGTTGAAAGAAAGAACGATGAAAAGCGCATAAAGGCTCTTCACGGCCTCGCCCGTTCGGTTATATCCAACATGGTTACGGGAGTGAGCGACGGATTTACGCGGACTCTTGAGATTGTAGGGGTGGGTTACAGGGCGGAGGCTGCGGGCAAGAACGGTATAAAGTTCAATCTGGGATATTCGAATCCTGTGGATTTCACTCTGCCGGAAGGTATATCGGCTGAATTCGAGGAAAGGGGAACTAGACTCATATTAAAGGGGATCGACAAGCAGGTGTTAGGTCAGACCGCGGCCAGGATCCGCGAGTTGAGACCGCCCGATTCATATAAAGGAAAGGGAATCAGGTATTCGGACGAGAAATTGAAATTGAAACCTGGCAAGGCAGGTGCGAAGGCGTAATGAAAAGAGCAAGCAGAAAAATTAAAAAAGCCCTAAGACACTCGAGGGTCAGAAGAAAAATAAGCGGAAATGCCGAAAGGCCGAGACTCTCCGTGTTCAAGTCCTCAAGGCATATCTATGCGCAGATAATAGATGACGTTAGTGCCAATACCCTGGTTTCCGCCTCCTCCCTTACGCCTGAAGTAAAGGGACTGCTGGGAGAGGAAAATAAAAAGAAAGTGGAAGAGGCCAAAATTGTGGGCAAATATCTCGGCGAGCTTGCGCTCTCGAAAGGCATCAAACAAGTCTCCTTTGACCGCGGCGGCTACCCCTATCACGGAAGGATAAAATCCTTTGCGGATGCCGCGAGGGAGGCCGGTCTTGAGTTTTAGAGCAAACAGAAAAAGCAGTTTTGTTGAGGGAGGTATTCTTGCAAAAAGAAAACATTGATCCGAACGAGTTCGAGCTCAAAGAAAAAGTAGTTCATATAAGGCGTGTAGCGAAAGTAACCAAAGGCGGCAAGAGGTTCCATTTTACCGCGTTGGCGGTTGTCGGTAATTCGGGAGGCGTAATAGGTTCGGGTTTGGGAAAATCCAACGAAGTGCCGGACGCCATAAGGAAGGCGATTGAGAAAGCGAAAAAGAGCCTTATCAGAGTTCCTATTCTGGGAAGCACTATCCCTCATGAAATAATAGGTGTGCACGTATCCAGCAAAGTCATGCTGAAGCCCGCTTCCCCCGGTACCGGAGTAATAGCGGGGGGCGCCGTAAGAGCGGTTGTCGAGCTTTCGGGTATTCATGACATCCTTTCGAAGGTCGTGGGATCAACGAACCCTTTAAATGTCGTACAGGCCGCCATAAACGGACTTGCGTCGCTCAGAATGCCCGACGAAGTGGCCAGGATCAGGGGCAAGGATATTAAAGAGCTGGATCTTCCGAAGTCTTTGTTAAATTGAGGTTTTGCAACATTGAGCTCTCTCCGGGCTTTCGGATTTTCCGGAGGGAAGCGAATTAAATTTAAAACAAAGAGGGTTTTATAATGCTTAATAATTTATCTCCCCCGCCGGGTTCGAAGAAACAGAAAAAAAGAGTCGGCAGGGGGACCGGCAGCACCGGAAAAACAAGCGGAAGGGGCCATAAAGGGCAGAGGTCCAGGTCCGGCGGAAAGTTGCCGCCGTGGTTTGAGGGAGGCCAGACGGCTTTGAAGCTGAGATCGCCCAAGCGAGGGTTTACGAGCAGGCGAACCCTCGAATACGACCTGGTGAACATTCGTGATCTCAACCGCTTTAAAGAAGGGGATGTGATTACTCGCGACGAGCTTCTGGGCGCTGGTCTTATAAAAGGCAGGAACCCGGTAAAAATACTGGGAACCGGCGAGCTTGAGCGCTCGGTTTCAGTGCAGGCGGACGCTTTCAGTAAAACCGCCGCGAAGAAAATTGAGGAAAAAGGCGGTAAGGCAGATATTATATGAATAGAAATGTAAGCGCTATTCCTAGAATACCTGAGCTTAACAAGCGCCTTCTCTTTACAGCATTCATGCTCATCGTTTACAGACTCGGCGTTTTTGTGCCGATTCCGGGCATAGACCCCGAACAGATAGTAAGACTCTTCGAGCAGACAAGGGGTACGATCTTTGACATCTTGAATATGTTCTCCGGAGGAGCTCTGGAGCGCGCGTCGGTTTTCGCGCTCGGGGTAATGCCTTACATAACCTCTTCCATTATCATGTCTCTTCTGGTGAAGGCGTTTCCTACGCTTGAGGCTATGCAGAAGGAGGGGGAAGCGGGGAGAAGAAAAATAAACCAGTACTCCCGTTACGGCACGGTGCTTATATGCGTGGTTCAGGGCTTTATGCTGGCCGTGACGCTTGAGGGAGGCATAGGTTCCGGCGCAGCCGTAGTCAAAGAGGCGGGCTGGACTTTCAGAATCATGACCGTGCTTACGCTGACGGCGGGGTCGCTTTTTGTAATGTGGCTCGGTGAGCAGATAACGGAGCGCGGTATTGGAAACGGTATTTCCCTTATAATCGCCGCTTCGATTATTGTCGGGCTGCCGGGAGGGCTTTGGGACATAGTAAGACTCATAAGCACCGGTGAATTGACCGTGTTCGGCGTTGCGCTCATATTTATCCTGCTTGTGTTCATAGTCGGTTTCATAGTGTTCGTCGAAAGATCGTACAGAAAAATTCCCGTCCAGTACCCGAGGAGGGTCGTCGGCAGAAAGGTATATGGCGGCCAGTCATCTCACCTTCCTTTGAAGACAAACACAGCCGGGGTTATACCGCCTATCTTCGCGTCATCACTGCTTATTTTCCCCGCTACGGTGCTCACCTTTATAAACGTGCCGTTTCTGAGAGATATGTCGGATTTATTATTTCAAAACATAATTGTGTATAATATTATATTTGCAGCGCTAATAATATTCTTCGCTTACTTTTATACGGCTATTATTTATAATCCGGATGATTTGGCGGATAATTTAAGAAAAAACGGAGGCTTTGTTCCCGGAATCAGGCCGGGCAAGAAAACTGCCGAATACATAGACAAAATCCTGGGAAGAATAACATTCATAGGCGCGATATATGTAGCCTTTGTGTGTGTAATACCTTCTTTTCTTCAGAGGGAGCCGTTTAACCTTCCGTTTTACTTTGGTGGCACATCTCTCCTGATTGTGGTCGGGGTGACGCTTGACTTTGTTCAGCAGGTCGAGTCGTTTCTGATTACCCACAGTTATGAGGGTTTTGTAAAGAAGGGCGGCATGAAGGGTCCAAAGAGATATAATGTTTAACGTCGGGGTAATATTATGAAATTGGTATTGTTTGGTCCCCCCGGAGCCGGAAAGGGAACTCAGGCAAAAAAGATAGAGGATAAATACGACACGGCGCATATTTCCACGGGTGATATGCTGAGAGGCGCGGTTAGAAACGGCACGGAGCTCGGCCGGCTGGCAAAGTCGTATATGGAAAAGGGCGAGCTTGTCCCGGACGGCGTCGTAATAGGTATTATAAAGGACAGAATCGGCGAGGATGACGCGAGAAACGGCTTCATGCTGGACGGTTTTCCCCGTACGGTGCCCCAGGCCGAGGCTCTCGGCGAAATGCTCAACTCTGAGGGGGAGTCGATTGACGCAGTAATATCCATTGAGGTGGATGACAGGGAAATAATAACAAGAATACTGGAACGCCAGAAAATAGAGGGCAGGCAGGACGACACCGAGGATGTCGTAAGAAACAGGCTTGACGTATACCGTAATCAGACAGAGCCGCTCAAGTCCTACTACGGGGATGAAGGCGTTTTATACGAGGTTGACGGCATGGGCTCCGTAGATGAGGTATTCGACAGGATCGACTCGGTATTGGCCGGCCTAAAAACATGATTTATTTGAAAACAAAGGAAGAGATAGAAAAAATGCACACCGCTTCGCAGATAGTTGTCGATGCCCTTGGGAAACTCAGGGAAAATGTTGTCCCCGGCGTATCGACCTGGGATCTTGACAGGATGGCTGAAGAACTGGCCTTGAAAAAAGGGGCCAGGCCGGCGTTCAAGGGGTATTCGAATTATCCCGCTTCGGTCTGCTTCGCTATAAACGAAGAGGTTGTGCACGGTATTCCTTCCAAGAAAAAGCTGCTCAAGGAAGGTGACATAGTCGGTCTTGATTTCGGAGTAAGTCTGGACGGGTATTACGGGGATTCGGCGATTACGGTGCCCGTGGGCAAGGTGTCCTCCCTGGCTGAAAAGCTGCTTAAAGTCACCGAGGAGTCACTTCAGAGAGGGATTCGGGAGGCGTATCCCGGAAACGGGCTGTTCGAAATATCGGGTGCGATTCAAAATTACGTGGAGGAAGAGGGATTTTCAATTGTAAGATCTTTCGTGGGACACGGGATAGGTAAAAAACTGCATGAAGACCCCCAGGTTCCGAATTTTGTTCCGGATAACGGAAACAGGAGCAGGGGAGTTAAATTGAAACCCGGGATGGTGATTGCGATAGAGCCTATGGTTAACGTCGGCAGGCCGGATATAAAAATATTGAATGACGGCTGGACGGCCGTTACGGTTGACGGCACGCTCTCGGCTCATTTCGAGCACACTGTCGCGGTTACTGAAGAGGGACCCAAGGTGTTGACACAGCGGAACTAGAATATGGCAAAAGAAGAGAGAATAGAATTTGAGGGCACGGTGCTTGAGGCGCTGCCCAATGCGATGTTCAGGGTGGAAATAGAAGGCGGGCACGAGGTGCTTGCGTACGTTTCCGGAAAAATGAGAACACGCTTTATCAGGATTCTGCCCGGGGACAAGGTGAAGCTTGAGCTTTCCCCCTATGATCTTTCAAAGGGCAGGATAACTTACAGACTGAAAAAATGATAATAGCGGGGTGAAAAGAAGTGAAAGTTAGAGCGTCTGTAAAAAAGATATGTGACAAATGCAGAATAATTAAACGAAAAGGCGTAATAAGAGTCATTTGCTCGAATAAAAGACATAAACAAAAGCAAGGGTAGGAGGGAGAGTATAAATGCCCAGAATCGCAGGTGTTGACATACCGCTTAATAAAAGAATACAGGTAGGACTTACTTATATTTACGGAATAGGAAAGGTCTATTCAAAGGAAATACTGACAGAAGCCGGCATAGACATGAACATGAAGGCAAAGGACCTGGCCGATCAGGAGGTAGCGGCGATAAGGGATATTATCGAGAACAAATATACTGTCGAGGGGGAGCTTCGGCAGGAGGTTCAGTCCAATATAAGAAGGCTGGTTGAAATAGGATGCTACAGGGGAATAAGACACAGGACGGGCCTTCCCACGCGCGGGCAGAAGACCAAATCAAACGCCAGAACGAGAAAGGGCCCCCGCGGCACCGCAATTGCCAAGAAGAAAAAAGCTGGTAAATAACGACGTTTCGGAGATAATGCATGGCTATTAAGAAAACCGGAAAGAAGAAAGCAAAAAAATTCGTGGAGCAGGGAGTTGTAAATATCCAGGCTACATTCAATAATACGATAATTACGATTAGCGACAACAGCGGAAACGTTATAGCCTGGTCGAGCGGCGGTACGAAGGGGTTTAAGGGAACGCGTAAGGGAACGCCCTTTGCCGCGCAGATCGCGGCTGAGGACGCCGCGAAGAAGGCCGCCTCGGTCGGGATGAAAAGCGTTTCGGTATATGTCAAGGGACCGGGTCCGGGAAGGGAGCCCGCCATAAGGTCCATCCAGGCCTCGGGACTAAAAGTTACATACATAAGGGACGTGACACCGATCCCCCATAACGGCTGCAGGCCGCCGGGGAGAAGAAGGGTATAAAATGACAAAATGCTTATCGACATTCCTTCCGTTGGAATTCAAGGAGGTTATTGAGTAAATGGGAAGATATACTGGACCCACTGACAGACTGTCCAGAAGAGAGGGCGTGAATCTCTTTCTCAAAGGGGAGCGAAGCTATAACGGTAAAACGGCCATAGAGAAAAGGCCCGATCAGGTTCCCGGAGAGCACGGAAAATTTCGCAGCAGATTCTCTGAATTCGGGGTCAGGCTGAGAGAGAAGCAAAAAGTAAAGAGGATGTACGGTATAAGGGAGAAGCAGTTCAGGGGATATTTTCACAAGGCCGCGCATCTGAAAGGCGTCACAGGCTCGATACTTATTTCAATGCTCGAAACGAGGCTCGATAACGTTGTATACAGGCTCTGTTTCGGCAGCTCCAGGAACGACGCAAGGCAGCTTGTCAGCCACAAGCACATACTCGTCAACGGTGAAGTGGTCAATATTCCGTCCTATCAGGTAGAGGAGGGCGACAAGATTGAAATCAGGGAGAAGAGCAAAAAACTTCAGAGAATAAATCAGGCCCTCGAATTCAGCTCCCGCAGAGGCGTTCCCGAGTGGCTTGAGCTCGATACGGAGAATTATAAAGGTTCGGTTGTGAGACTCCCCATGAGGGATGACGTCACATTTCCAATCGAAGAACAGCTTATCGTGGAGTTCTATTCAAGGATATAGTCGTTTAGATAATATTATTAATCGGTTCCAAAAGGGGTATTTATGTCGGATTTGAAAAATGGAGGAAACATGGTGAAGGATTTTCAAAAAAATTGGCAGGATTTAATTAAACCCAAGAGGATAGAGAGGGAAGAAAAAAGCGCAACTCCATTTTACTCAAAATTCGTATGTGAGCCTCTGGAACGTGGATACGGGGTAACATTGGGGAACGCTTTAAGAAGGGTTCTGCTGTCTTCCATTCAGGGTCCCGCGATAACTTCAATAAAAATAGACGGGGTGCTGCATGAGTTCTCGTCTATACCGGGGGTTAAAGAGGACGTCACCGAGATAATACTTAACCTCAAGGGCATAGAGCTTAAAATGCACACCTATGAGCCCCAGATGATAACCGTAAGCGGACAGGGAGAGTGCGATATAAAGGCAGGCGACATATCCACCGGTCATAACGTGGAAATACTCAACCCGGATTATCACGTAGCAACACTGGCCGAAGGCGCCAAGCTCGAGATGGAGATGACCGTCGAGATGGGTAGGGGGTATGAGCCGGTCGAAAGAAGGGGCGAGATACAGAACACCATAGGGGTTATTCCGATAGACGCGCTGTTCTCGCCGGTAAGAAAGGTTAATTATGCCGTTACGAACTCGCGCGTGGGAAGACGTACGGACTTCCAGAGACTTACACTTGAAATATGGACGAACGGAACCGTCTTGCCCGAGGACTCGCTCGCTTACGCGTCCAAGATAATAAAGAACCAGCTTTCGGTATTCATTAATTTCGACGAAGCGGAGGTCGACGAGGTTCCCGAGAGCGAAGACACACAGGAGATAAAAGGAACGGAAGAAATACTTTTTAATACTATTGAGGAAATGGATCTTTCCGCCAGATCGCTTAACTGTCTGAGAAAGGCGGGTATCGAATATGCCGGAGACCTTGTTCAAAAGTCTGAAGACGATCTTCTCAATCTGGAGAATTTCGGTAAACGCTCACTCTTTGAAATCAAGGAAAGATTGATTGAAATGGGCCTTGACCTCGGGCTTAAGATCGATCAGGAAGTCTTCGAAAACGAAAAAGCGAAGCGGGGCGAAAAGATAGCTTCTCAATAGGCGTGTAAGAGAGAATCGGAGGCTCTAAGATGAGACACAAAAGACTCGGACGCAAACTCGGAGTTACGACAAAACACAGAAAATCCATGTTCCGCAATATGGTTACGGATTTATTTCGTCACGACAGGATCAGAACTACAGACATGAAAGCAAAGGAGCTCAGAAGGGTTGCGGAAAAGATGATAACGCTCGCCAAAGAGGGGACACTCCACAAGAGAAGGCAGGCTGCTGCGTACATAAGGGATAAAGAGGTTCTGAAAAAGCTATTCGATGAGATTGCCGCAAAATTCAAAGACCGTCCGGGCGGTTACACGAGAATCATTAAGCTCGGTTTCAGAAAGGGCGACAATACGCCGATTTCCCTGATAGAGCTAGTAGAGGAAGATTACAAACCGCGCAAGAAAAAGAAGAAGGCTCCGAAGACCTCCGCGAAGAAACAGCGGTCTAAAAAAATAGAAAAGGAAGAAGAGGGACAGGTGTCCGCTAAAAGCTCTAAAAAGGAGTCCGCGGAAGAGCTCGGATTGATAGAGGGTGAAGAAAAAGCCGCAGCCGGAGCTGCTACTACAGCCGCTGCGGTCTCGGAAACTCCGGAGGAAAAGCCTGAAGCCGAGGCGAAACATGAGAGGCCGGAGGCGGAAGCTCCCGCCGCTCAGGCCGAAGGGAGTGCAGTCCAGGAGACTCAAGAGCCTGCTGCAAAGACCAAAGCTGAATCAACTCCTGAAGAGGTGAAAGAAGAGTCCTCGCCCGAAGATGGTGCGGCGGAGGAAGCGCAAGAGACTGCCGCAAAAGCCGAAGCGGAAGCACCCCCTGAAGAAGAGGCTGGGGAAACTCCGAAGCCCGAAGCCAAAGCCGCTCCGGAAGAAGCGGAGCCCGGGCAACCACAAGAGGCTAAGGCGGAAAAAACAGAGGCGAAGGCTCAGGAATCCGCCCCTGAACGAGAGGATCAAGAGGCGGATGAGATGCCCGAAGCAGAAGGCGAGCCTGAGAAGAAAGAGGAATAATCGTATTCAGGATTTGATTCCTCTCTAACATCTTAAAAAAATCGGAAAAAAGTAAAAGGAAGGCGGCTTTCATGCCGCCTTTATTATTTTTGAAGGTATGAGCTAATGAAGCCTGTCGGATTGATACTTGATGCCGGGAAGATTTCAGACCTGGTCCGGCTGGCGCGTGATGCCGAGGACGCGTCGTTCGACTCCGTATGGGCGACTGAGCTTTACCGCACCTCTTTCCAGCAGCTCTCTCCCGTCGCTCAGGCCACGCGGAATATAAAGCTCGGCACAGCGGTAGCGCTTGCGTTTGTAAGAAGCCCCCTCATCACTTCCCTCACGGCGCTCGACCTCGATGAAGTCTGTCAAGGCAGGCTCATACTGGGTCTGGGCACAGGGGCGAAGCGTACCAACGAAAGGTGGCACGGCCTTTCACACGGGAAGCCCGTTACCCGTATAAAAGAATGTATTGACGTTATCAAGCTCCTTACCGGGAATCTCCATACCGGCAAAACCCTTACATACGAAGGGGAGTATTACGATATAAGCACCAGAGGCTATCACCGCCCCTTTGTGCCCGTGAGAGAAAATATCCCCGTCTATCTCGCCGGGGTCGGAAGCAATATGTGCAGGGCCGCCGGGGAATCCGCCGACGGGTATCTCGGACATGTCGTATGCTCGCTCGGCTATTTGAAAGAAGTCGTCCGCCCGGCGATAAATACGGGGCTAAATAATTCCGGCGGGAACGGGGACGATTTTAAGGTCGCTTCAATAATAACCTGCGCCGTGTCGGAGGACAAAAGGCGGGCTGTCCGTGCCGCAAAAGCGACCGTGGCGTTTTACGCCACAGTACTTACCTATCAACCCCCCTTCAGGCTTCACGGCTTTGAAAAGGAGACCCAAAGGGTAAGAGAGGCCTTCCTGAAGGGCGATACCGCAGGGATGATTGAAAGCGTAAGCGATGAAATGGTCGATGCCTTCGCGGTGGTTGGTAGCGCGGATGAATGCAGAAAAAAAATCGAGCGGTACAGGGAGTACATAGACCTCCCGGTACTGAGCGCCCCCCATTATTATCTTGATTTCGAAGAGGTCAAGGAATACCAAAAAGCCATACTTGACGTGTTCGGCGCTTAGAATAATTTACAGTATATGATACCCTTAGAAATACCAACGCTATGAAAATTCTGATTACAGGATCGACCGGACTCGTAGGCTCGGAGCTGATACCGCTTCTCTTGAAGGACGGGAATACTGTAACAAGGCTTACGCGCTCCAAGTCCGGGTTCGAGGAAGACGTTGCCTACTGGGACCCTCAGGCTGGCGAGATCGATTCCGGCAGACTCGAGGGCCACGGTGCCGTGGTTCATCTCGCGGGGGAGAACATCGCGGGCCGGTGGACAGAGGAAAAAAAGAGGAAAATCGAAGAGAGCCGCGTGAAGGGTACTAAGCTTCTATCGGACGCCCTTTCATCTCTCGATTCGAAACCGTCTGTTATTGTTGCGGCATCGGCTATCGGGTATTACGGGGACAGGGGCGATGAGGTTTTAACGGAGGAAAGCGGCGCCGGGGAGGGGTTTCTGGCTGAGGTGAGCGTGAAGTGGGAGAATGCTCTCAAGCCGGCTATAGATGCGGGAATAAGGGTCGTAAATACAAGGCTGGGTGTCGTGTTATCCCCCGAAGGAGGAGCGCTTGAGAAAATGCTGCTTCCCTTTAAACTCGGCCTGGGGGGCAAAATAGGGAGCGGGGAGCAGTACTGGAGCTGGATTGCCCTCGATGACGTAGCCGGGGCGATAAGCCACTGCATTACAACCGAAAATCTTACGGGTCCGGTAAATCTCGCGGCGCCCGATCCGGTGACCAATAAAAAATTTACCGATACCCTCGGGGAGGTACTCGGACGTCCGACGTTGATTCCCCTGCCTTCTTTTCTGGCAAAGGGTCTATTGGGCGAGATGGCCGATGAGCTCCTCCTCTCCAGCGCAAGGGTTAAACCTGTAAAGCTTCTGGAGTCGGGGTATAAATTCAAATATCCGGCGCTAAGGGCGGCCCTGGAACACCTGCTTTCCTGAACCGCTCAATTTTAAGGGGTCTCAAAGTGAGTAAGATTCAGAACAGACAATACGGAATATTTGAGCTTCTGGAAGAGGACCTCGATCCCGATCCCTTTAAACAGTTTGAAATCTGGTTCGATGCCGCCTCGAAAGCCGAGTTCGTTCACCCTGACGCTTTTACTCTCGCCACCTCTTCGGCGGACGGCAAACCGACAGCCAGAATGTTGCTCCTTAAGGGGTTCGATAAAAACGGTTTTGTCTTCTATACGAATTCCGAAAGCAGAAAAGGGGAAGAGCTTGCGGCGAATCCATATTGCGCTATCTGTTTCTGGTGGGACAGGCTCGAGCGTCAGGTGAGAATCGAGGGCAGGGTGGAGAAGGTCCCCGGTTCAGAAGCTGATTCATATTTCGCCGGCAGACCCAGGGGCAGTCAAATAGGCGCGTGGGCTTCCGAGCAGAGCAGTATCATTCCCGACCGCGAATATCTGGAGAAGCGTTTCAGGGAGATCGAGGACGAGTACCGGGACAGGGAAGTTCCCAGACCTCTCTACTGGAACGGATACAGACTCATACCCGACTCGGTTGAGTTCTGGCAGGGGAGACCGAACAGGCTCCATGACAGGCTCCGTTACAAGCTGCTAGAGGACGGGACCTGGGCCATTGAGCGTCTTGCGCCTTAGTTTAAACGGCTACTCTTTTCTAATGCCGATATAGATAATAACTATCCCCATCATAAGCTCGATTGACTTTTCGGGCTCTAGTCCCGCGTCTTTCATGAGCTCCGTGAAGCTCTCGCGCTGTGGGAAGGACTCTGTTGATTCCGAAAGATATTTGTATTCTTTTCCGGTCCCGAAGATCGATCCTACAATTGGGAGTATGTTCTTAAAGTAAAACAGATACAGCGGCGCGAACATTTTATTGCCGGGTATCGCGAACTCCATTATTCCCGCTTTCCCTCCCTTTTTTAAAACCCTTTTCATTTCCGAGAGTGATTTTTGGGGATCAACCGTGTTTCTTATGCCGAAAGCTATGGTTACGGCATCGAACACATTGTCCTTAAAGGGAAGGTTCTCGGCCTTGCACTGCACGAGCATTATTTTTTCAGATTCCCCTCCCGATTCGATTTTCTGTTTAGCCAGATCGAGCATTTCTCCGCTCGGGTCAATTCCCACGACTTTGGCCCTCTGCAGTTTGCGTACCGTCTCGATAGCTACCTCTCCTGTGCCTGTTGCTATATCGAGCACGTATAACGACCCCCTGATCTCCTCCGCGAGCCTTTTTCTCCACTGCCTGTCCATACCCAGGCTGAAAAATGTATTGAGGGAATCGTAATGCTTGGCAACTCTGTTAAAAAGCGTGACTGTGTCGGGCATGTATTTATCGGGTTGAGATTCCTAGGGGTTATGCGCCGCGAACCTGCCGCCCGTATTTTTGAATTCGCTGACCGGAATGGCCTCGATTATCTCCTTCATATGATCCGACTTATTGAGTACGTAAAAATGTATGCCCGGCGCTCCGCCGGCCAGAAGCTCCCTTGCCTGATTGATGCACTGGGTTATTCCGACTCTGCGCGCTTTCTCATCGTCGTTCTTGCACGTCTCCAGGCGCTTCTTGAGCTCGGGGGGGATGGACGCCCCGCACATCGACGTAATTCGTTCAATCTGTTTTACCGAAAGAATCGGCATAAGGCCGGGAATTATCGGGATATGAATTCCTCCGGATTTTGCTCGGCTGACGAAATCGAAGTACATGCTATTATCGAAAAAAAGCTGTGTGATCACCATATCCGCTCCCGAATCGACCTTGCTTTTCAGGTTTTCCAAATCTATCCCTATGTCGGGGGCCTCGGGGTGCTTTTCGGGATATCCGCCGACAGCTATCCCGAAGTGCTTTTTATGGAGAGTGATTTTTTCGAACTCCCTTATATGGCGGACCAGTTCATATCCGTAGGTGTATCCGTCCTCAGGCGGCACGAATTCGTTTGAGCCGAGAGGGGGGTCGCCCCGGATAGCTACTATGTTCTCGACCCCTGCGTCATAAATTCGTCCGAGAACATGATCCAGTTCCTTTCTGGATGCACCGACACAGGTAAGATGGCAGGCGGACTCCACACCGAAACGGCTTTTAATTAACGCCGCAATTTCGAGAGTCCTGTCCCTTGTAGTGCCCATAGCACCGTAGGTCACTGTTATGAAATCCGGCTCAAGCGCCGCCAGCTCCTTAAGGACTTCCTCAAGGTTCTTCATCCCCTTTTCCGTTTTTGGCGGAAAAATTTCAAAGGATATGACCGGTTTTGTTTCTCTGTATTTATAGTACTCTGAAAAACGCATTTTTTGCCTGTTTTTAAACGTAGCCCATAAATTCTTTCACTTCAATCCTGTTTTGTCAAATCCCGACCGTTATTGAAAGACAATGGATTTTTTAGTTGACTTCGATTTTTTCTCCACTATATTTGACTGTAAAAATAATTTTCAGCTCAAGAGGGCCAACCGGGGATTTAAACAGGCTTATGAGGTGTGTTAATGATGTCGCGGATTGATCTTTGGGGATATAGAACCAGGGTGATTGTTGCGTTTTTGCTTCTTCTTCTGGGCACGGGATGTCAGCAGGTAAAGGAAATCCCCGAAGAGATCCCCGACCAGCTGCCAAACCCCGTGAGGGATTTTACCGAGAAGGATAAATATATGATCGGCCTCAACTGGTATCAGCAGCGGAACTACGGGATTGCGGCCAAGTTCTGGAAGCCCCTTTCCGAGGAGGGCGACTGCGACGCGCAGTACGCAATGGGTCTCTTGTACTTTGAGGGGCTCGGGGTCGGGAGGAGTTATAAGAAAGCGGTTCAGCTCTGGAGTGAATCCGCAGACCAGGGACAGGCTCAGGCCCAGATAAGCCTCGGAGCGGTATATTCATGTATCAGTATCCCGTACACCACTCTCGATTGTAAAAAGGGGTGCGGGGAAGAAAAAGACCTGGTCGCTGGGTACAAGTGGTTCGGTGTAGCGAGCGAGATAGGCTCCCCGCACGAGATTCAGGTTGCCCAGGATTCCATGAACAGGATCATTTCGGAAATGACCCCGGAACAGATCAGTGAAGGTGATGCACTGATTGAAGCATGGGAGCCGAACCCCACGCGCTGCGAGGGCAGGGGGCTCTATATCGTCGCTCCCTGAGCGCGCACACACACGTAGTGTGATACTACGATTTCTGCACAGAATCTGTGTTCATATTTGATTTCTACGAAACTCCTCCGCCAATTCCTGCATCGCACAATCAATTTTCTCCCCCCCATGGGGGGGAGGACTAAGGTGGGGGGAATGGAAACTCCCCTGCTTATCACCAGCGGGCGCACGCACGTAGTGTGATTTTACGATTCCTGCTCAACATGTCTGCCGAACCGAGCACCCTCTCAAGCCGCTTCACTCCCTGACGCCGGCGGATGCCATCCGCCCATTCATCCTGAGCCCGGTCGAAGGATGTCATTGCAAAGGAGAGAAGCATCTGCGGCAATCCTCCCCCCTGGCCACCTTATCTGGCCCGAAGGCACATTATCCCCCTCTCTGGTATATGAGAACCCCGCTATTCGTTCAGGTAAGAATCAAATTTGTATTCGTGAACGGGCTTATTTCCTTGACAGCTTATTTACGGCTGGTATTATGATATTGAATATTGTTATCAAAATGAAAGGTTTGCCTGTTATCATATGTAAACAAGAGATCGATTTTAAGATTGTTTAATGAAAAGAGTTGAGGAGATTGTAGATGGGCTATATATGCGATTCTGATAAACCGGTGGTTCTTTCGTCTTCTAGTATTGGTAATGTTTCCGTTTGCGGGTGCTGTGATTTTTACCATGTGAGTGTAGGTCATATTATGCTTAGGCTTGAGCGCAAGTATCTGTTAAGTCTCACTCATATGGTTATAGAAGCGCTCGAAGTAAGCTCTGCTGGCGACCGGGATTTGAAAAACTACGAAAAAAATCGGACATGAGAATATCAATGAACTAGTTTTTCGGATAAAACCTCACCCGGAAGAAGGGCGGCCCTTTTGAAATAATCGCCCTATTTACCTTAGCTAGCCGCCCTTCTTCTTTATATAAGTTGTAATTGAATGTGTTTAGAATAACTAAAGAGGAGTCATTGTTCTGATTATAAGAAATATCACCGTAACAGGCCAGTCCACTTTGAGAAGCGGGGCAGGGGGACATCCATCTCATCTCCCGGTGTACCGTTACCGCGTCTTCCGGAGCCCTGCTTCTCGATAAAGTTAAAATAAGAGGGTCGCTTTATTGAAAATGATTATCATTTTCTTGACAAACTGCGTAGTTCTGGTAATTTGAATTTGAAAACGAATATCAATATTGTGAAGGAGGTTGTGAAAGGATGACCAAATATCTATATATGGATAACTATCGGATAGCTTTCTGTATACTTCCGGTTCTTCTTGTCCTGCTTTTGCCGGCTACGGCTTTCAATCGGGAGCTCACACAAGGTCAGGAGAATTTTTCTTATGAGCTGGATAAATATCAGACACTGAGGGCCCAAAAAATCAATGATCAAGCAGATTATAAATTTGAAGAAGAGAATAAAGCCGCAGTGGTTGCGCAGACCGTCGAACAGGACAGGACAGAGACCCAGGATGAGCGGATAGAGCAGCTGGAAAAGAAACTGCAAAGCGTAACTCAGGAGCTCCAGGAGCTTAAATCTGAGGGTGTCCCTGATGACAGACTGCAATCGATAGAAGATAAACTGAGCATTCTGGCCGAGGAGATAGACAATATCAAATCTGCTTCTGTCGTTCCCGAACCGACGTATGAGCAGTTCTATGGGGCCGGCCCCGCCGCATCGAAAGTTTATTTGAAAGATAAAGGGCTTTCTATCGGCGGCTACGGAGAATTGCTTGTGGGTCAGGTAAGGGAGAACGCGAATAATGTAGTCGACGCCCAGAGGGTGGTCCTTTATTTCGGATATAAATTTACGGACAGAATTATATTTAACTCCGAGATTGAATTTGAACACGCGACGACCGAGTCCAATAAGGACGGACAGGACGGATCGGTGTCGGTCGAGTTTGCTCTGCTGGATTTTCTTCTCTGGCCCGAATTGAATCTCCGCGGGGGATTGATGCTGGCCCCGTTCGGAATCATCAACGAGGTGCATGAACCTACCACCTTCTTCGGTGTGTTCAGACCCGCTGTGGAAACGCAGATAATTCCCACAACGTGGAGGGAAAACGGGCTCGGCATTTTTGGTGACATAGATCTGCGGAGTGCCGGCACGATCAATTACAGGGCCTATATTATGAATAGTTTTGATGCCAGAGGATTCAGGGCCGCTAATAACAGATCTTTGCGCGTAAGGGGGAGCAGAGCCCTGTTCAATGACGTTGCATTCGTAAGCAGAGTGGAATATGACCCAATCCCTTACATTACGGTTGCGGGTTCTATATTCCTTGGCAATACGGGACAGAATCAAAAAGTAAACGACCCAGAATCCTCTCTCAACGGTCAAAAGATCAAAGGGTTCTTCCAGATGTACGAGGGTGACATACAGGTGCAGTACAGGGGATTAGAAGCGAGGGGGCTTTTCGTCTACACGGCCCTCGACGACGCCGCGGAAATAAACGCGCTGAACGGCTTAACCGGAGATGAATCTGTGGGGGATGAGCAGTGGGGCTATTATCTGGTTGGCGCGTATAATGTTCTCTCCCTTGCTAATTTCTCGAGTCAGTACGCTCAATATTTAGCGCCGTTTGTCAGGTGGGAGCAGTACGATACCCAGGCGCAGGTCCCTTCCGGATTCGAGCGTGACCCTGCTAATGACAGGAGCGACCTTACTATAGGGCTTAACTACAAACCTATACCGCAGGTTGTGGTGAAGGCGGAATATCAGTGGCTGGACAACGAGGCCGACGAGTCCACAAATCAATTTAATTTCGGCCTTGGATATGTTTTCTAAATCTGGTTAAATATAACTTCCGAGGAGGACGCGGAAACTTTTCCGCGTCCTCATTTTTAATTACTACAGTCTCAAAATGAACAAGCAGCTTGCAATAATTTCTTTATTAATATTATTACTGATACCGTCTCTCTCAACGTCCAAGGTCTATATGAAGAGGGATGAGGCTCTTAAAGCGGCATTCCCTCAGGCTGAAGAGATAGAAAAGATAGAAATTTTTCTGTCCGATGAGCAGGCCGCGAAAATAGAATCAATCTCCCGCTCCAGACTGAATTCGAGACTTTTCATAGTTTATAAGGGGATAAAGGGGGACAATACACTCGGATATG
The DNA here is from genome assembly GCA_040223695.1 of Deltaproteobacteria bacterium. Classification (NCBI taxonomy): domain Bacteria; kingdom Pseudomonadati; phylum Myxococcota; class Myxococcia; species Deltaproteobacteria bacterium. The sequence continues at coordinate 177,726 of JAVKFU010000020.1, read as the reverse complement.
CTATAATTGACACTCATACTCTTAGGACGAAAACGGAGACCGTTATGTTTGTGGTCAACCCTGACGGGACCTTGAGCCATGCCGAAATTCTGGCTTTCTTCGAACCCCCTGAGTACATGCCTGGAGATAACTGGATCGAGCTGTTTAACGGCAAGAGTGCGAAAGACTCAATCAGGCTTGGAAAGGATATACCGAACATAACAGGCGCTACGATAACGTCGAACTCCCTGGCTCAGACCATGCGGCAAATACTTGCTATCGTTCGAGTAAGCCTGCTTCAAGGAAACATCGTTAAAAAGGAACCGAAATAAATTGCGTTTCTTTATTTCCCAGGATATAAGGAAAAATACACTCTTAAGGCTTATCATAGTTTTTACCGTCTTATTTTTTGTTTTCCTATGGATTACTAATTTACTCTTGTACCTACAGGTCGGGTTTAGTTATGAGTCGGTCGTAGAGTATTACAGGGGCTCTGAGGAAAATTTCAGGCCGGCTAAAAGCTACCTCGGTATGCTTGAGGAAGCCCATTTTCACTTTTTTTCCATGGCCATAATTCTTGTTACGCTTAACCATTTAATATTGTTTTCTAGAATAGCTAATATATGGAAACTGGTTTTAATCCTTTCCTCGTTTCTATCCGCTTTCGGCGATATAGCGGGCGGGTGGCTCATACGCTATGTCAGCCCTGAGTTCGCCTATTTCAAGATAGCTTCTGTGGTTGTTCTTCAAGTTTCCCTTGCCGCATTGATGATAATCGTCGTCTGGTTTCTATACAGCGCTCAGAAAATCCGGTACGAATGACCTTCGTTTCTTTTCGGGTATACCGTAAAAATATTTGCTGTCGGTTCCGAGTTGCCGGGATTGACGGTAATATGCATCAAGTACAATTCATTCCTTTGATATTCCGGTATAAATGCTATGCGTTGACCAATATCGTCATTTCCATCCGTGTTTTGACAATATATGCCAATCTGCGTCATGCTCATTATATTTAACTGTATTTTTAAATCAATAAAACTTCTAATGCTGCCAATAAGTTGCGATCAATACTTCATCTATAGAATTTGGTTTTAGTTTTTTGGTATAAATATTGCATTATATTGACGTAAATATTATTTTTTATTGGTTTTTAGCTTAATTGATTGGGACGTGTCCTAATCGAAAAAGGCAAACCATCCGAAAGGGTGGGACGCAAAGCCTTCGACCTAAGTGCCGAGTAAATTTAGGTGCATACGGTGGCCGGGTTGCCGAAATAGGAAGAGAAAATCGCAATATTTTGTTCCTTCCTGATTCAACCTAACTTTTAGTTGAACCCGTGGTCGAAAAGAATGCTCCCCGCTCGCTGGATGGAGAACCATGAGAGGAGGCATTCAAATGAAGTACAAATTCAACTCGATCCAAGCTTACATACTGCTATTGTTACTGGTTGCAGCGGCTCTAAGCGCTATTCCTGCGGAGGCGATGAGGATATCATTCGGCCGCGGTTCCAGGCCCGCCAGGGGAGGGAGCTTGACAAACCAGGAGCCCGGTGGCTACTCTGCTGTTTCTGATACTTATATTGATGAACAGAGACCCAATAATAAATACGGCCGAAAATCGACGATTCGTTTGAAGCAAGGTGATTCTAAAAATAGAGCTGGGCTGCTTGAGTTCGATATATCGGATATACCCCGCGGATCGAAAATTACGAATGCCAAGTTATCTCTATATGTAGCTTCCAGAAGCAGATCTGCGACGGATATTTCTGTGTTTGCGGCTATGAATAAGTGGGATGAATCAATATCCTGGAGCAGAAGACCCGATATTGCCTCCTTTGAAGAGGATAATGTAGAGATCTCAAGAACCCGGCAATACTCTGAGTTGGATTTAACGCAGTTGGTTCAGGATTGGGTAGACGGTGTTGAAACCAATAATGGTGTGTATGTCATTGCGAATTCCGGAGATGTAACTCTTAACAGCAAGGAAAACAGGAGAAACGGCCCCAAGCTGGTAGTTGATTTTGACAAACCCCGGGCGGTTCCCCCTCCTAGTGAGGAGCCCGAGCCGGGTGATATCCCTCCTTCGACTGGAGGAACTATAGATTCGGGCGTATCGGATGCACCGCTTGAACCTCGGGACAAACGCGTGTTGATCGTGGATAAGAACGGTAGCGGAGACTATCGGACTATACAATCGGCGCTCGATAATTCCCGCCCTGGAGACACAATACAGGTCAAGGACGGTGTATATAATGAAAGGGTCAACTTTACTGTGAACGGAACGAGGGAAGAACCTATTGCCCTTGTCAATTATCCGAGTCACAGACCTGTGATAGATCCCGGGGGAGGTAGTTATCCCCTGGAATGTTGTCCGTCAAGCGGTACGCCGAGAGTTGAGTTCAATGCGGAGTGGATAATACTGGAAGGATTTGAAATCAGGTACGGCTGGGACGGTGTAAAGCTATATAAAGGGCACAACACCATACGAAACAATTGGATACATAAAAACAGGTATCAGGGTATTCTAATTGTATCTACAGACGATGTGTTCATCGATGCTAATGTGATAGAGTTTAACGGTACGGAGGAGGGCGCGTGCTATAGCAGTGATTGGGGAGGCGAGAGTCCCAAGCACTGTCACGGGATATATATGAGTGATTTTCTCTGCACCGGGATGTCTGATATAACGATAAGGGGCAATACTCTTAGTGATCACGGGGGCAGAGGGATTCAGTGGAACGGCAGCGGATGCAACAGCGAGATGCAAAATATGGTTGTAGAAAACAATATAATTGAGAACAATTCTTGGGGTATGGTGCTATGGTACAACGTTAAAAGAAGCGTAATCAGAAACAATACGTTCGTTCTTGAGCAATATCCTCAAACTGACGATACAAGCCACACTTTTGTAGGGATATTAAATAGTACGGACAATATATTTAAGAACAACATATTCTATAGCACGCTGGAGGATGTGGCCGCGCTAGAGACCTTTGACTCCGGTTCGAGTAAGAATACATTTGATTACAACTTATGGAATGTGAGATCTGATTCCTGGAAATGGGAGGACGGCTGGAGGAGTGACTTTGGTTCAAGATATAAGTCCGTTACGAGCTGGGATAAAAACAGCTTATTCAACGCCGACCCCGGGTTCACTAATACATCGACCGGTATTTATCATATAAAGGCTGACTCTTCGGCAAGAGACCGGGGGGAGAAAAACAGCTGTGCAGGTATTGATTTTGACGGACAGGACAGATTACTCGATGCCGGCTGTGATATAGGCATGGACGAATACGTCAACTAAATATTACTTTTAATAGACGCTCAACATTGGAAGAGATTTCGAAATGCTGATTTACGAAATCTCTTCCCGCTTTTCCCAGTTTCTCTCTCAGATTTGGATCCGAATACACCCGCGCGATAGCCGCCGCCAGCTCTTCTGCATTTTCGGGCTCAACCAGAAGGCCTGTTTCCCCGTCTTTTATAACTTCAGGTATTCCCGAGATGGGTGTCGTTACTACGGGCAACTCCATAGCCAGAGCCTCTAAAATTACATTGGGTATGCCGTCCCTGTCTCCGCTATCAGTAACAATACAGGGTAATATGAAACAATCTGCATTGTTATAGTAGTCAATTAATTTCTCCTGTGTCATTTCAGGGATAAATTGCACATAACCTGCTAGCTCCAGATAGTTATATAGCTCAAATATTTCTTTCTCAAACTCTCCACTTACATACACAATCTGGCAAGTGAACCCAATTTGCTTTTTTTTCAATATGTTGCAGGCTTGGAGAAGGATGTGGAATCCTTTCTTTTCCGCAAGCCTTCCAATACTCAATATAGTGAAAATACGATTTGCTTTTTTTTTGTCGGATTTGAATTGATGTAAATCCATACCATGATAAATAGTCACGATTTTATCGGGGCTTATATCCGCAAATTTTTCCTCTAGATATTTCTTGTTAAAATTTGTGCAGGTAATTACTTTCCTTGCTTCCGCGATTTTGTCTTCGAGCATCGTGTCATATTTGAATATATCCCAAGCATGTGCTGTAAAGGTAAAATCGATTTCATTTAGCTTGCTGACTATCCAGGCTACTGTTGTTGGTATAGTTGCCCAATGTGCATGAATTTTTTTTATCTTCAAGTCTTTCACAATGAGTGAAATAGAGAGGGCTTTGGGAAATACAGCAAGGGTTTTAAATAACATGTCAGGTTCCTTAGTATGGGTTCTGATTATTTCAGAGATAAGTTTTATTATAGTGAGAGGTTTATTTGTGATATAAAAAAGAGCCGCTTTTAATATCTCAACTGAGAATAGAAAGGGGAGATAGTGTGTATTAGATATAAGCTCTTGACCCCAGCCGGGAATATTCTTGTTCTGTTTTACATTTTTTAGGGAAAATATCTCGATATCAATACCTTTATGTTTGACTTCTTCAATCTCTCGGATTATAAAGGTTTCTGTTAAAATGGGAAAACTAGAAGTAACGTAAGCAATCTTCTTTTCGGTCATAATTATATGACTATGTTAACAGTTTATTCTATCCTTGCCTCAGATATCCAGCCATCTTTCTTTCCACATCTCAAACATTAGAATGCTCCATAGCTTATTTATATTTATCGAAGAACCTTTCATGTAGTCCTTAATTAATCTATCTACAGCATGTGGGTTAAATATATTATCTTTGGTTAATTTGTCTACGCTTAAATAATGTTTTAACAGCTCGGACATGTCTTTTTTTAACCAATTGTGTAAAGGAATGCTAAATCCTTGCTTTGGACGTTCCAGAAACTTAGGTGGGACATGTTTGTAAAGTAGTTTTCTCAGAACATACTTGCTCTGATTATTTTTATACAACAAACTTACAGGAATTCTTGCACTATATTCGACAAGTCTGTGGTCTAAAAAAGGGACCCTGCCTTCGAGGCCTACACTCATAGTGGCTCTATCCACTTTGGTAAGAATATCGTCCGTCAGGTAAGTCTTGAAATCCGTAGCCCTCATTTTTTCTAACAGATTTCTGCTCTCTAGCTCGTGGAATGTTTTATCGAAATATGTACAACCGTCAACACTGCCCTTATGTCTCATAACCTCCATTAAATCCTGAGACATCCAGATGCTTACTGCTGTCTTGTACATATCCGCAAGTTCACCATTTTTGATTTCCCTCAATACGTGCCTTGCTTTATCGTATTTGTCTCTTGAATTTGCGATATCGGGAAGAGCAAACTTGAAATTTCTATATAGATTTTCAATTACGGCTGGATTTATAAGATCAAATCCTTTAATAAGAGAGCTTGTTACAAATTCAGGCAATCTACAGATCAAAGAGTTGAGCTTGTTTAAATTTATATATCGCGTGTAGCCACAAAAAAGCTCGTCACCGCCATCGGCAGATAGTGCTACTTTAACATTATTTCTTGTTAGATTTGAAAGTAAATATGTTGGAATTCCCGAATTATCGGCGAATGGTTCATCATAGATTTCTGGCAGTTTTCCGACAATTTCAAATGCTTCTTTTGCCGATAGGTAATACTCGGTATGATCAGTTCCCAAGTAATTTGCTATTTTCTTCGCCCATTCAGCTTCGTTGTAGCTATTTTCATGGAACCCTATAGAGAATGTTTTTAACTGATTATCTACATTTTTGCTAAGAAATGCCGTAAGTGTGGTAGAATCTATACCTCCGCTAAGAAATATACCGACAGGAACGTCGGAAACCAGACTATATCTAAAGGAATCTATGAGTAAATCCTCGAGTTCTTCCTCTATTTCGTCTTCTGATTTTTTCAATGGCCCTTTAAGGTAAGAGTCAACTATATCCCAATATTTAATTTGCTCCGGATTGTTCTCTTTAAAACATAGGTAGTGTCCGGGTTTTAGTTTATAGGTATCTTTAAATATTGTGAAAGGCGCTGGTACATATCCATATTTTAGATAGAGCGGAAGTGCGTTTAAATCTATATCTTTGTTAAATTTTGGATATTTCATTAAAGCTTTCAGTTCTGAGCCGAATAAGAGCAAGCCGTCTTTAAAGTAGTAGTACAGAGGTTTTACTCCGGCTCTGTCTCTTATTAAGTAAAGTTTCTTCACTCTACTATCCCATATTCCGATTGCAAACATGCCAATGAATTTATTGACGCATTCTATTCCCCATTCCTCAAAGGATTTGACTATTACCTCGGTATCGGTGTTGCTTTTGAACTTGTAACCTTTTTGTATAAGTTCTTTTCTGATATCTTTAAAGTTGAAAATTTCTCCGTTATAAGTGACCCATATCGATTCGTTATCATTAGCCATGGGTTGGTGCCCTAGTGGTGACTGATCAAGTACAGAGAGTCTCCTATGGCCCAGGCCCAGAGAATATTCTTCATCGATATATATACCAGAATCGTCTGGGCCTCGGTGTGACAATGTATTAGTCATAGAGATTAAGACTTCCCTGTTAATTTTATTATTCGGACTCCAGATTCCTACAATTCCACACATGTTATTAAACCCTATTTAATCTATTTCATTTAGTTATAGTTATGTTCATCGGGTTTTTCAGTCTCTGTAAAGCTTTTGCGGTGAGTGCCTTGCTTTTGTTGAAAAAATTCCTTTCGTAATTTTTCCATTTATTTGAAAAATGATCAAAGGTTTTTGTATCAGAAAGAATATATAAAGCATCTAACAAGGAAATATGGACTGCATGGTAATAATGAGACGCTAGATTGTTTTGAAGGTCATAATATGTCCAATAACCGGAATCAAAAAACTTCAGGCTTTTTTCTACTGTCTCTAGGCTTTTCTCATATACGCTTTTGACGTCTCTGTCTTTGCTGGCTATTTTGAAGTCATAAACCCCGAACAAGGCGTATATCCATCCGTTTAGTACTGTGCTTCTGGGGATCTCAGGGTATTCTTCGAGATAGATATCTTCATCGATAAAAAATGTACACCCTCCTTTCTCGATGGGAGCCATCATCAGATTGTATGCCTTTTCAGCTTGATTCAGAAATGATATATCTTTTGTCAATGCATATGCCCTTACCAACGTCGATATTCCTTCTCCCTGAGCCATCGCAGAGTAATTGGATATTGAAGATGGCCTGAGATATTCCCACGGGTTCTCCCAACCGCCTTTGCTGTCCTGATTTTCTTTAAGCCAGTTTGCAAGAGTTAGGAATTTTCTTTTATTTTCCGATTCTTTGCTTTCCAACCATAAATCATAGTTTCCGAGAGCCATCTGTGCTATAGTGATAGGAAAGTATACTTTGATGCCGTTGCTTAGTATATTAAGCGGTATTCCCTCATTATCTGATATTCCCTTCCAGTCAGCTTTTTTGGTAAAATCATTATAATACCCTGCTATCTCGTCCTTGCTTATAAATCTCCCTATAGGCTGAGAAACATGGTAGTAACTCCGTCCCAATAATATATTGAACCAGCGCAGTAAAAGTGATATATAAGTGTGAATTATATTCCGGGTTTCTGTGTTCATAATTATTATATCTTGGTGATTGTGTGATAAATTTCATCGTACAGTCGTTCGATTTTATTCATCATAATTTCTTCGGAGAATTTTTCTTTTACCGTTGAGAATGCTTTTTTGCCCATTTCTCTCGCCAGAGTCTCGTTTTCGATAAGCATATTAATTTTCTCTGCTAACTCGCGGAAGTCACCGGGCGGGACTAAAAAGCCGTTCTCTCCGTTTACGATTACCTCCTCAAGACCGCTTACATTAGTAGATACGACGGGTTTCGATGATGCCATATATTCCAGAATGGCCAGGGGCAATCCCTCCCAATGTGAGGAAAGAACCCCTATGTCAATTATTGAGAGGATATCAGGTATATCCTGTCTGATTCCTGTAAAAACGCAATTATCCTTTATACCCAGTTCTACTGCTATGCCTTCGATTTTTTTCCTTGTAATACCATCGCCTACTAACAGAAAAATTACATGCGGATGTTTTTTTATTATCTCACGTGCTGCCAGCAGAAAGAGTTCGTGATACTTCTCAGGTCTGAAAGCTGCGATAATGCCGACGACAGGAGACTCGATGTTTATATCTAACTCCTTTTTCAAATCTAATCTCAGTTCGGTATTATATTTACTGTAATCTATTCCGTTATGAATAGTTACAATTTTGGAAGGTGTGATTCCTTCCTCGCTTATAAGCCTGTCCCTTACGTAATCAGAAATGCTTATTATTTTACGGGACAGCCTGTCTATTAGCTTAGCCGCAACTATATCGGTTGACCTTGTTGGAGATATATGATAAGTATGAAAGTGTGAAATGACCGGTATGCCGAGAAAGCCCCCTATAAGACTGCCCCAAAAATTTGATCCTAATTTATGAGCATGGATAATCCTGATGTTCTCTTCCCTAATAATTTTTTTCATGGGGAGGAATTTATAAAATTCATAACGGTGATTGCGATTTAGGATCACATATTTTATGTTGTTAATTCTCAATTTATCTTCTAATACGCCGCCTGCCCGCGTTACGCAGACAAATGGCGAATATTCTGTCGATTTATTCAAGTTGACAGCTATATTGACTGCAAGATTTTCGGCTCCTTCCGAGTGCAATATATCCAATAAGATCATTACATTCTTTTTCATATTACCGTGTTTTTGAATAAATAAGTGTTGTTACCGTCTATTATTTCTCACCAGCTCCTCGAGTATATCGGAATACTGTTTTGCTTTTGCAGAACGGGAGAACTCGCGTCTGACAAATTCTCTCCCATTTTCTCCAAGTTTTTTTCTTAGCTCAGGATTATTGTATAGCTTTGTTATTGAATCGGTCAGCCCACAGGCGTTTTCAGGTTCAAAACCGATTCCTGCATTTGCCCTATTAACAACTATATTTCTGGTTTCTCCTTCTGCCCCCACTATAACGGGTACTCCACAGGCCATGGGTTCAAAGACCTTTGCAAAAATTGTTTTACGGAACAGTCTTTGTTTACTAGATAAAACTAGGGAGATATTCGAAGCGTTTAAATATACCGGGATCTTTTGTTTCGGCTGCTGTCCCGCAAAAACCACGTTATCAAGTCCTTCTTCGTTCTTCAGTTTCTCCAATCTGGTTTTGTCTGAGCCATCTCCTACCAGTAAAAAGGCAATTTGGGGAAACTTGCGTTTGACTTCATGCGCGGCTCTTACTATTACCTCTACTCCGTGTGTATAGCCGATTGTTCCTATATATGAAATAATAAATCTATCTTTTAATCCAATCTTATCAATTAGATCTAGTTCAGCCGGGAAAGGTTTAAAAATCTTTATGTCCACACCATTTTCTATTACTTTTATTCTTTGACGATTTACTCCCCTTTGAGAAATGATTTCATCTTTGAATGATTCTGTCAGAGCCACTATCAGATTACTTTTCTCGTAAAGAATCGAGGCGATTTTATCAAATGTTTTGTATGACAATGAATTCTTCCCGGCTGCCCCGACTGCAGTGATAACTTCGGGCCACAGGTCTCTGACTTCAAAAACCAGAGGTATATTTTTTAACCTAGAAGCAATTAGTCCCGTCAAGCCAGGAAATAGAGGGGGTGATGTTGCAATAATAACGTCAAAATTTTTTAAAAAGGGTGTAATTATAGCTGAAGATATGAAGAACGACAAATAGTTAAGACCTCTTCTGGACGAACTTCTCAAATGGGTGGGGTAGGTCGCCGCCCTGATTATATTAACGCCGCATATTTGTTCGCGCATAAATAGCTTTTTAAACTTTCTTTTGTATTCATTATGTATAACACCATCGGGATAATTTGGGAAGCAGGTGAGGACGGTAACTTCGTGGCCATATTCTACCCAGTATTTGGAGAGTTCGAATGCTCTTGCGGATGCCGCCCCCATTTCCGGATAAAAGTAGTGAGAGATGTAAAGAATTTTCATATTAATTGTGAGCGCTTTTGAGCGTATGCCTCTATCTGATTTATGGTAGGATCAAAATTTCACATACCCTTGGTATGGAGAACCCATTTGCTCATGGGGCTTTCGGTTCAAAGTTAGAAGTTGGATTCTTGTAATATTCATTAAGACTGCGGAGAGAGTTATGGATAACCACATCATTTTGTCTATATCCAAAGATATGAAAAGTCCCGCAACAAGGTAGGACAAGAATCCTAATTCCAATGCATTCGCGTATGATGTTAAATATATCTGGTTTTCATTGTTTTGGGCAATAAACTCCACCCTTCTCAGTTCCTTCCATGTGAGGAATAAAATCATTATAAAAGGTATAAAACCTAGAAGACCTGTTCCGGTAAGTACCTCCAGAAATGTGTTATGGGTAATTTGGTTATAGATATTATGAAACTGGAAGCCTCTATAACCGACGCCCAGAATAGGATGCTCGATGAATAGTTTCGGAGATAGTTCGAAGTAATAGTAGTATCTTCTTGCAAGCGAACTTTCCGCACGTACCGATTCCGGGCTTTCCAGAACTCTCAGTGTTTCCATTCTAGTTATAAATTCATCTGCAAAGGTGTAATAGAATGCGATAAAAGCGACAATGAGACAGGGTATGGCTATGGCGAGAATTTTTGTTCTGTTTTGCCCTTTTACTAACTTGAACAAACCCAAAATAATCATAACTCCGAAAGCCGTAAATCCACCTCGGGAATAAGTAAGCACAAATCCTATAAGTAAAACTACGGAATAAAAGGCCAGAATGATCTTGAGAACTCTGTTTTTAGAGATGTAAAAAAGAGTTAGAGAAATAGGTATCAGCACCAATAAGATTGCTGCAAATTCGTTTTGATCGCCCCACAAACCCCCGTAGCGCTGCCATAAGTATCCTGATACCCTGCCGAATCCCAAAACGAGCGGACTGAGAACTGATAGTACTGCCCCGGTCAATATTGCGAGTGTTGCCATATTTAAAGTTTTTGTGTTTCTGATCATCATAATAAATACCACGTATAAAACTATAGACAGCCATAATGTGACCACGAACTTAAAACTCTGGGCGGTGTTCTTGGAAACTAGTACCGAGATCAATCCTACCGCACCGAAAAGCAAAATCCACAGCACTTTTTTATTTTTAAAGACTTCGTGAAGATATTTCAGCGAACCGCTGATTATAACTATAAAAATCAGGTAGGCTCCCATCAGCTTTGTGAGAGTGGATGTGAAGCCACCTTCAAGGACGTATAAATTTTCAAGTGGAATTAATATGAAAAATGCCGCTATTGCGATCCAGGGCTTTGTAATTGTCAAGAAAAGAAAAATTAAACCTAAAATAGCTCCAATGATTAAGGAGTAGGACCCCTTAAAGCCCAGGTAAATACCCACTATGCTGCCTAGAACTAATATTGAGAAAATCAGGATATTTTGAATACTTGATATGGAAGAATTTTCTCTGAGCATTTTCTCTCTGCTGTGGCAGTGAACCATGTTCCTTGTATTATTTTGATATTAATTGTTGTATTGATTTTGAGACTCTATGGTGAAATAGTTTTTCTTTGTCTCCTTTAATTTTTTGTACCCTTCGGCTCCCAGCATGGATATAGCCAGGTTGTAATATAATCTCAGGTCTAAGGGATTGAGCTTGATTGCTTTTATGAACGCTCCCCTCCCCAGTTTAATATTACCATCATAACAATATGCAGCTCCGAGCTTGAATTGATTATTGCTGTAGGCTCTTTTATAATTGACGAAAAGCCTTTGGTGTTTCGCTATTAATCTCTCCAATCCCATTATTACAGCACTAATGTTGGAACTGATAGAATTCTCGTGAACTCGATGCTTCACTAGCAGATCTTCGACATAGTCAAATTCAAACTTTTCTGCAACGCGTATCCACATATCGTGATCTTCACCATATGGCACTCTCTCATCGAAGAGGCCGACTTTTTCAAAACATGCTTTTTTCAAGACGATAGAGGGTGTGGGAATAAAATTTTGTAGCAGCATCTTCTTTAATATATTACCTCTATACTGAGGAATCCTAAGTTTAACTACTTTATTGTTTGCCATATTAACCGAAACGACCCCCGTATAAATTGCTCCAAGTTTTGGGGAACTAGGTTCTAACATGCTCACCTGCTTCTCCAGTTTGTCTGAGAACCATTCATCATCATCATCCAGAAAAGCAATATATTCCCCCCTTGAATTGTTAATCCCTATATTCCTTACGGCTGAGATTCCTTTATTCTCATTGTTCCTTATATATCTGATTCTTGTATCGGTACAATTTTCTATTATGCGGGATGTGTTATCAGAGGAGCAGTCATCTACTATCAATAGTTCGAAATCCTCAAATGTCTGGCCCAGAGCGCTCGCAATTGCCTGTTTGAGATATTCTGCACGGTTATAGGTCGGAATAATTACGCTTACCTTTGGCATTATATTATATTATAGAGCGGATTGAGAATTTATAACGTATTTATTTCAGGCAGTCCAATATATGTTGCCTGATTAATCGTATTACATTATTGCGGTCATAATACCTGATAGCTTTTTCTCTCGCCTTAATTCCTATTTTCTCGCAGAGAGTGGAATCTTTTAACAGCTGAATGCAGGCCTCGGCAAATTCTTCCGGACTGTCCCTGATAATTATTTCGGTCTCATGAGACAACTCAATCCCTTCCGCGCCGGTAGCGGTAGAGACAATGGGTTTTCCGTAAGACGCCGCTTCAATTATTTTATAACGCGTGCCTCCTCCAACAAGTATCGGGATGGTCACTATGCGGGATCTTCTATATACATTGTCGAGATCATCTACGAAACCCGTTATTTCGAGACCTTCCGCCTCGGCAATATCCCGATTGAGCTTGTCCCTTGCTATGCCGGCGATAATTAATTTAGCGTCCGGAATTTCCCGATGAACATGCGGCCAGATACTTTCTACGAGGAAGTTGGCGGCTTCTATATTAGGCTTATAATCCGAACCGATAAAGAGTAGTGTCTGCCCGGGTCTGGCATCCTGTAATCCGGGTGCTTTTACGGCATTGGGAACTGTAACAATTTTACTATTGCGAAATTTCCTCATCAGGTATGAGCGATCCTTCTCGGAGCAGACATATGTTTCATCTGCCAGGTTAACCGCATTCGATTCTCCCGAACGCAATTCCGGCAAAAGCAAATACAGGAGTTTGCTATGCAGTTTTTTTTGCTGTCCTATATATCGTTCGAGCACTATATGCTCAATGTCATCAAGGTCAAAAAAAATTGGCGGAAGGATTTTTTTTGTCAATAGAAGCGGGCACATTGAGGAAAGTCTGTGTGCGAAAATAGCATCGGGTTTTCTTTCCAAGCACTCCTCCAAGGCCTGAACCTGTTTTTGCCCGCTTAACTCGAAATAGCCTTTTTGTCTGTGGAAATTAATTATGCCTGCCCCGAAGGATAACCATTTGCTTAACTCGGTTTTGTCATTGAATTCCGACACGGAGCATAGAAAGAGCTTGATATCCGCCTCCCAATGCTTGGAGAAGGATTCTTCCAAATCAGAGATTTGGGATTGTGAATAGCTTTGATCTTCAGGAACGTAAAACAGCATGTCAAGCCCTGCGAAGTCTTTGATTGCTTCTATAAACATCCCCATACGTTTATATACCCCGTGAACGCTCGTTCGCAGGTCAGAGGGGAAATGTCTCGATATGAATAAGAAACGCATATTAATTTTCTATTCTAATGATTATTAAGGCTCTATTTCCCCGGATAACAGTATGTCTTCTTCCCAGAGTTCCAGGAATAAACTCTTTCTTGCTGTCTCGAATTGCCCAGTTTGTCGATCGTCAGGAGCGGAATGTTCGAATTCGGAAACCATATGGGTTAACCAGGCTACTATACGAAGAGGATATAGTGATTTGATTGGTATGCCCAGCGTAGTTGCGTAACGGTTGAGACACTCTTTGAATATGCTTCCCGTAAATGTGTCGCTGTTTAACATTGTTTTGTAACATTCTTTAAAATTACTTAACCTCCAGGCGTCTTCGACGTAAAAACATAGGTAAGTTATGAAATATATAAGATCCAATGCCGGTAATCCGCTTAGTCTGGAGGACTCCCAGTCAAGTACTCCGAGTCTTCCCTTTGAGTCAACATGAATATTCCAGGGCGAAAAATCCCTGTGTTCACATATAAGACACGGTATCTCAAAATTAGAAACAACGTCATTGGTCTGCTCTATGAGTCCGGAATCAATCGAATGGCCAAAGCGGGCGGTGAATTCCTGAATAAGCGGTTTAATTAAAGTATTTCGCCAATCGTTGTGGAGTTTTATCTCGGATTTTTTTGCGAGTTCTAATAGCCAGGAGGTTGCTTTAAGAGCCAGCTCGCGGCAGTTATTCCTTTTAAGGATTTTGGCAAGAGGCACCCCCTCAATAAAGGTCTCCCCGACGGCGTAATACCCCAGGTCATGGTTGGCGAATACTACCTGTGGAACACCAGTAGTGAGTTTAAATTCATCATGAACCGTACGCAGGGTTTTTACCTCATTTGCGAGCGTGTGAGCGGACCTGTCTATTCTGGGTATTTTTACGATTATTGTAGGTATATAAGCTTTTTCTTCGAATACGGCTAGTACGACCTTATTGAATCTATGTGAACCCGCGGTAAGCATTAGGATTTCCGTTATTTTGCCATGTTCGCTGTCTCCATTGCTATTCAGGTAGCCTCGTATTATATTGCCGAGCCTTTCTTCCACGGAAAAGGGGGCTTCTTTTCCGCTTTGATTACCCGGTTTGCGAGCAAGCGAGCAAACCTTAAACCTCGTTTGCCCGGAGCTAAGAAGCCAAGGATAATTTATGAACAGCCGGGGACTCAGTAACCAGAGAAAATAGCGTAATGCATTGCCTATTTTCTTGATAGCTGAGTAAGTCTTGTCATGATAAGCTCTCTTAAGCAAGAAACTTACAGCTCCGTAAGATTCGAGAGGAATCCAGATTACAGATGGAGCTTTGGCCGGGTCCGGTTTCGGCACATAGAAATTTATCATTTCGAAACCGGCCTTTTCCAATTTTACGCCTATGGCTTCAGGTTTGAAGAATGTATGTACGTCCCACTCTATATAGCATGAACCTCCGGGTTTTAGAGCCGAGAAGACGACATTGAGAAGTTTTTCGTCAGGGTCGGTGGCAACTGCCAAATCATGTTCGTCAGAGGGAGGCTGCAAATCTGATTGCAGAGTTGAATTACTTATGGTTTCTACTGCCTTGGCGAGCATTCCATCGGCAAAACATATGCTCTTATCGGGATTCGGGTTAGGAAGCAAGAAGCGCCAATCGGCCCTTAAGAGAACAAGATGGCCATATTTCTCAGCGGGGCGGCTATCGGCCTCTAACCGTTTATTTTGCCTTTTTTTCTCTGATGATGTCGTCATATACTCTGGTAACGCCCTCTACCATTTTTTTTGATGAGAACTCGCTATGAGCTCTTTTTTTGCCGGAATCAGCAAGATTCCGTGCGAGAGACGGGTCGGATAATATTCTGCGTATTGCCTCTGCTATTGCGCGTGGATCAGCCGGAGGAACCAGGATGCCGGTTTTGCCGTCGATAATTATTTCATCGGTTCCGTTAATATCTGATGCGATAACAGGCCTCCCGGCGGCCATGGCCTCAAGAATTGAAAGGGGGAGTCCTTCGTATAGAGAGGGAAGAACGAACAAGTCACAACCGGAAAGAATCTCCCGAATATCTTGTCTGTGTCCTAGGAACACCACCCGGTCATCAAGGCTCGTCTCGTTGACATATGTTTCCAGTCTTTCCCTTTCGGGGCCGTCTCCGACCAGAACAAAAACTGCGTCGGGGACCATAGACGCGGCTTCTAATAAATATTCGTGTCCCTTTTGTTTGTCAAGGCGGGCAACGGTTAAAACAATTGGCATATGTTTGTTCTTTTTCAGTAAATCACGAAGAGTATTGCTTCTAGTAGAGTGGAAATCCTCGACACTAATGCCGTTTTTTACCACTCGTATTTTATTAGGTGAGAAAATCAGTCTGCTTAATTTCCCGGCTACTCCGTCGGAGACCGCAATATAGCGATCGACTATCATGGAAACCAGTTTCTGGAGAATATACAGGCGGTTCGGGCTGATTTCTATGTATAGGTGCTGGGTAGCAACGATTGCAGGGACACGTGCCAGGAACGCACAAAGTACTCCGAATGAACACGAAAGATACCAGGGCATCTGTGCATGAAAGACGGTTGCATTAAGTACTCTTAGCTTTCTTATGAGTTCGAGCATCCGGGATATATTGGTCCATCTTTTTATAGGAGGGAGCGAAATTATCTCTATATCCAATTCGTTCACTTTTTCGATAAACGGGGCAATACCCGGGTGGGAATGATAGACTAATACGGACTCCCATCTTTTTGGGTCTAGTCCGCAAAGAAGGTTGAACAGTATGAGTTCGGCTCCCCCAAAACCTTGGCTATCTATGTAATGCACTACTCTGTGTTTCATGATTTCAGCTTTTGGAATACTTTATATTGTGCATCAGTTTTTCCCGGTTATCGATATTGCTATCGTTTAAAGTAATCTCTACACCGTACCAGAAGAAGTAATCAAGCGATAAAAAATAGCAGGTTTCCAAATAAGCAGGGTGTAATTTCTCCATTAGTCTGGTGAATAAAATTATCAGCTCGGGAGTTTTAGAAAAGATCATGCTGACTGATACCAAAGCCCTTCGTAGCGTACCCCACTTCCAGGACGGATGGCGGTATTCGCTAAGCTTAAGGTGGTTAATTGAATCGGGGTACAGGCTCGCCAGTAGAACGGCCGTCTTTCCCTTGGCTATATTATCTCCGGCTATACCACGAAAATCTTTCTCGGAATGCTGTGTAGCCAGTGCATCGGAATTGTATGACAGCTTCACGCCTGCCCCCAGCATTCGCCAGGCCAGCTCAACGTCTTCATTGCCATAAATCCTGAAAGCTTCATTGAAAACGCCGATTTCTAAAAGCAATTCCCGCCGAATTGAAAAGTTCCCGCTATAAAAGTCTCTTATCTGGAAGTTATAACCGGGCGCAGATATCTTTTTCAGATGGTTGTTGAATTTTGTCCCTATGTATTTAACTATGGGCTGTGATGTGTCCTTAATTGGAACGGGAGCCGCTCCCATAACCCCCAAGCGCTCCTCACCTATGTGTGCGGCATAGTGCGCGTTTATAAATTCGCGGGAAGGTTCCATATCGTCGTCTAGCAAAATTATTACATCCCCTGACGCTTCACGGATTCCCCTGTTACATGCCGCTGCCCTTCCCGAATTCGGGCTCCAGATTGAGCGCAGGCTATAATCGGGTTTGAATTCTTCTATTATCTCCCCGGTTCCGTCCTCCGAGCCGTCGATCGAGACTATAACCTCGTAATCCCGGGGAGAGAAGGTCTGCTCGGCAAGCGCCTTAAGTATTCTTTTCACCGAGTTACGGCGATTATATGTGGGTATTATAACGCTAATTTTGTATAAGCTCTTCATGTAGCTTTCTCTTCATGTAGCTTTGGATGTGCCTATTATTCTTTTTAATAATCGTTTTGCCCCGCGGGCTTTACTTCTGCCATACTCACCGATCGTATGAGCTGTTTTTAGCTTGAATATAAAATCGAATAATGAATCTTGGCCGTTAATCGGAACACGGCGCAAAGAGAGCAAGTCTTCCTTGAATGAGGAAATACCTATTTGTGTCGAGCATGCGGTGTAATATCCTGTATCCTCGGCTATATCTCGTACGTCCCGATTAAATAAACCAAACGGGTAGGCCAGGTGTCTTATCTCGCGTCCCAGCCGATTCTCGAGCTCAAGGCGAGAGTTCAGCAGCTCGCTCCGGCAATCGGATAAGGAAATTTCTGTGAGTTTCGGATGGGTAGAGCTGTGCGCGCCGCACTGAATACCATGTTTCTCCAGGTCTTTAATAGTGCCCCAATCCATAAGAGGAAACTCCACCCCTCTTGAAGGCAGTATCCAGCTGCTTTGTTTTCCTGCAAGTGCGGTCACGAAATAAATGGCGGCCTTAAATCCTCTTTCGCTGAGGATTGGAACTGCGTTGTCTGCAATATCCTGAAATCCATCGTCGAATGTAATTACAATGGGTTTCTCGGGCAGCTTTCCACGGCCGTCTCTAAGACTCAAAAAATCGTTGAAGTCGATAGGGGTATATTTTGCTGCAGACAGGAATCTCATCTGATTCGCGAATGCTTTCGGGGTAACGCAGTATTTTAAAAAAGCGGGATGGGGCTCGGGTGTAACCCTGTGGTACATCAGGATCGGTATTCGAGTTATATTATGCCTGTCTTGATCCATTGAATTGTATTAAACTTGTTCCGGCTTGACTGCTTTAACCGTGATAACCATTTCGTATCTGGGGTCATGGTACTCAAGCTCATCAATGCTGAGTTCTTCTCTCGCCAATCCCTGCAAAAAGCTGATCGCTGTAAGCAGGTTGCCGTGAGCTTTGACTTCTACATTGTTATCGGGGAAAAATTCTTTAAATAACCTCTCTGCGGATAAATACGTGAAGTTCCAGCACCAGTATCTGTCCCATGTGGTGCCGCTGCTTTGACTGATTCCGGGGAAAGTCGCGAGTAAAATGCCTCCCGGCTTGAGGATGCGGTAAAGCGTTTGTATGGCCGCTCGAAAATCATAGATTAGCTGGAGGGTCTGCGTAAAAATAATACAATCGAAGCTGTCTGACGGGATATGGGGGGCGGATGTTATATCCGCTACGATTGTAGTGTCAGGATTACTTTCTTTTAGTAAATTGATAATGTCGCTTTGTATTATATTCTCAGTTCCGAATTTGCGTGTGTAACGGTCGTCCCCGAATTCGAGTACCCGCCCCTTCATATATTCCGAGTGTGAAGCTAAAAAGCTTTCGATATAATAACGGTCTATAGGTAACCCCCTGTCGCTCCCCCAGTGTTCACTTATTGGCTTTAGTCTTCTCAGGTCTCCGAAACGAACGCCATCTGTGGGCGGGAGGTAGCGGTATCCTTTCCATTTTGAGAGTAAGAAATAAAACATTTTATTGGGTAGCAGGTAATGTGAGGACCTTTTCAATATTCTTTTTGCAGTGCTTTGAACAGTCTGCGTGAACGTGATTATTCGAGATAAATTGGGGTTACTGTATCTCAATTTTTTATTCTTATAGGATTCTTGTTTAATCCGTAGAGCCTTCCACAGTTCATCGTCTTTAATTCCTTGCCTCAGAAAATATTCTTCAAGCCATGTAAGGTAAAATAATCCGGCTTTGTGATTTTTGCCTGCTTTATTGACCTTGTGAACAATTGATCCTCTATGCTGGCGGTAACGGTCCCAGCATTGATTGGACACGTATACCGGGGCGCTAAGATATATTTTTGCGAGAAAGGCCTGGTCTTCAAACATTGCGCGGAAGCTGTCGAAGCTCTCTTCAAAGCCGCCCACGTGTTCTAGAATCTCTTTGCGCAGCAATATATCAGAGGGGCATGGAGTGGGGGCCTTTGATTCTAGAGCCAGGGTCAATAATTTAGGGGGCTGGATGAGTCCGGGAGCATCTATTCCCGATTCTTCTATATAGTCGCGATCAATATCTTCGGGCCTGTTTGTCCAGCTATACCAGTATTCGGATGCTCCATAGACCATCGCTGCTTCCGGAATTAATTCCAGTATCTCTACCTGCTCTTCAAGCTTAAAGGGAAGCCACACATCATCAGAATCAAGAAGTGCTATATATTTCCCTTTAGCGTGTTGTATCCCAAGATTTCGCGTTGCACTAAGTCCCCGGTTTTTATGTTGATCGTGCTCAAAATAGAAAACTTTTCCTGGATATTTCTCAGCGTAATCAAGAGCAATTTGGGTGCTATGATCCGTTGATCCGTCATCAACAAGCAAGAGCTCCCAGTTTTCGTATGTCTGAGCGAAGATACTTTGTATGGCTCCTTCTATGAATTTCTCGGCATTCAAAAAGGGGATAGTGATTGATACGAGCGGTTTGTCATTCATCTATTTGTTAGTAGAACGCATGAATTTATTTGTTGCTGTATTATACGTTCCCCTTGTCTGGCTAATCGTTTTCTATCGACCATTTATATTTCGCCAGATACATGGCCTGATTACGTGACGGAATTTTGCCGGACCCGAACAGGTCTTCGGTTTCGATGTCGAAATATCCCGCATATTCGATTCTGTCAGCTGTTACCATCCCTTTCTTTATTTCAATATCCACGGTGCACCGCCCGGGTGTCATATATATTTCGTCGGTTAAACATTTAACAACACCCTCGGGCTGAAGTACCTCGGGCAGTCCATTCGTCATATCGCTATCGAGCCGTAGTATAGTCGCGCGTGTCCTGAAGTCTCTTATTTTTACCAAAAAATGCGGATAAAGTATTTTGTCCCTGCTCCGGTATCCGATCTCTATTGCCAATTTAGAGCCGGGTCGAATAGGTTTTCCGGCCTCGGCGTTCTCGATCTTAAGCGAAGTTACGATTATACTCTGATTCCCGCCGCGGTCTTCCCTTTGGTCAAGGGGGGTCTCGTAAGTGGAACTCATGTTTTGCAGATACTGCTGCACCACCTTGTCAGTCGAGCCTTCAAAGCTCAATTGCCCGTTTTCCAGTAATACGGCTTTATGGCACAGAGAGAGAATAGCGGTCATGTCGTGGCTTACGAACAGGACGGTCCTGCCCTCTGAGGTTGCTACGTTGTCCAGCTTGCCCAGGCATTTTTTCTGAAAGGCGGCGTCACCTACCGCAAGCACTTCGTCTATGAGAAGGATTTCGGGCTCCAGATGAGCCGCGACTGAGAAGCCCAAACGGACCCGCATACCGCTCGAGTAGCGTTTAACAGGGGTATCTATAAATTCCTCTATATCCGAAAAAGCTACAATTTCATCGAACTTACGGTCTATTTCAAGTCTTTTCATGCCGAGTATTGCGCCGTTTAGATATATATTTTCCCTGCCCGTCAACTCCTGATGGAAGCCGGTGCCGACTTCTAAAAGGGAACCGATACGGCCGAAAATCTCGATTCTGCCTTCGGACGGATCGGTTATGCCGGAAATTATTTTAAGAAGCGTGCTTTTTCCTGCTCCGTTGCGCCCGATAATTCCGATAATCTCTCCGTCCCCGACATTAAAAGAGATATTTCTGAGTGACCAGAAAGATTTGGAGGAACCGCCGGGCGCGTCGTCTGTTTCTTTGTTTGAATAAAAAGGCAGCCTGTTCAGGTTTCTCATAAAAATGTCCGATATGGTATCGCGGATAGTCCTGTATTCTTGCTTTTTCCCTATCTTGTACTCTTTGCCTATGCCGTTAATTCTGATTGCCGTGTTATTCATTTTTAAACCACATCCGCAAACGTTTTTTCCATGTGTCTGAAATAGATCAGACCGCCAACGAGCAGCAATATAACGATAATTACCGATATTATTAACAAGGGGCCTGTTTCGCTTGATTTTCCCAGCAGTGCCCAGCGGAAACCCTCAACCACTCCCGCCATCGGATTGAGTCCGTAGATAAAATGCCATTTTTCGGGAACCAGGCTGCTCGGGTACGCGATGGGCGTGATGAAGAGCCAGAATTGCGTCAGGAAAGGAATTGTGTACCGTACATCCCTGTATTGCACATTCAGGGCGGACAGCCAGAGGCTCACCGCAAAAGACGTCGCAATCGCCAGTAATATGAAGAGAGGCAGCATCAATACTCCGTACGTGGGTGTTATCCCATAGTAAAACATCATTCCTATCAACACTAGAAACGCTAAAAAGAAATCTACCAGTCCGCCGACTACCGAGGATAAAGGCATGATCAATCGCGGAAAGTAGACTTTTGTTATCAGATTACTGTTGTTTACGAGACTGTTGCTTGAATTTGTCAGAGCGTTGGCAAAGAGCTGCCATGGCAAAAGTCCGGCAAACGAAAATATAGGGTAGGGTATTCCGTCTGAGGGAACCTTCGCGAGATTGCCGAAGAATATCGTAAATACCACCATGGTTAAAAAGGGTTGGAGAATCGCCCAAGCTACCCCAAGCGCAGTTTGTTTGTACCGCACTTTGAGGTCGCGCCATACTAAAAAATAAATCAGTTCATGGTATTCCCAGAGCTCCCCCAGCCTCAAAGATATGCCGGTTTGAGCCTCTCTTACAGCAAAGGGCTTTCTCTGTTCTGAATCTGATTTGTTGTCGGAATTTTCTATTGACTCTGCGTCAGTTGAATTATTAATTCGTGGATCTCCCGCGTATTACCTAACAACTATTAAGACATGTTCAAAAATTTAGTGCTAACAGGGTATTAGTCAACTATTCTCTTATAATTATAATACTAAATGCCGTTATATAAAGTCTTTTGAGTTTCTTTATTGAGAGAGCGCGGGGCTGATCGTACAGCGCTCTCCTTTAACGGTCTGGTAGGAATGAGATATTAAAATCTTATATAAAAACTAAATGAAGTGGGAGTATTGAACGAGATAGACGCATCCAAATCAAGGTCTGTATTCGGCAGAACCGTATCAGACTCGCGCGGCGAATACGTAAGGCAAATACAGTTAGAGTGTTAATTGCCCGGATTATCCAGTAGCCTGTTTGAGATAGATGGGGACAGTACTTCAAACGAAGCGACTGGAGAGATTAGGAAAGAAAACAATATAACGGTAAGTAAGCGTACTGTTCCACTTGAGTCCGTATAGCCTTTCGGGGTAAAACAACTGTCCCAACGACAAAAATTGTCACTATCTATTCATAATTAAACATCAGTAATTATCTGAAATATTAAAATCACAATAATGATAGATACTTAGTTTCACTGGATGAATGGCATAAAAATTGCAATTACTATGGACACATAGCATTACTTTGAAGCGTGCAGGTTTTTAATTATTTTATAAGGGCTTTGTATAATTTCTTTTTCAGCTACGCTTAGGAGCAATATGCAAATATGGGGACAAGAAAATGCGAGTTGAACAAGCCAGATGGACTGAAGGAAAAAAATGGGAGCCGGTACCGCCCGGAGAGTTAGGCCATTCCGCGCAACTGGTTCTTTTATTCGGAAGCACTTCATTGCTTAAAGATAAAAAAAATGTTGATCTTGTGAGGGAGACTTATCCCGATTCCCATATCTTCGGATGTTCAACAGCCGGAGAGATTTTCGGCACAGAGGTATCGGACAATTCCCTTGTGATGACTGCTTTAAATTTTAAAGATTCGACATTTGACGGAACCTGCATCAGGCTAAGTAAAACAAAGGACAGTTTTCAAGCGGGCGAATGTTTAGGCAGGTCTCTTAAAAAAGAAGGACTGGTTCACGTACTCGTATTATCCGAAGGCGTAAAAGTTAACGGAAGTGAACTTGTAAGGGGAATCTCGAAACACATACCCGAGGGGGTGTCGATAACGGGGGGTCTGTCGGGAGACGGGTTGAATTTTAAGGAGACAGTTGTCGTGTGGGACGGTAAAGCTGAAAGTAATACGATTGCGGTTCTGGGACTATACGGGAGCGGTCTAAAAGTAGGTTTCGGTTCTCTGGGCGGCTGGGATCCGTTCGGCCCGGAGAGGTTAATCACGAAATCAAACGGAAACATCCTGTATGAGGTGGATAATAAATCGGCATTGGAGCTTTATAAAAGATATTTGGGAGACCACGCTGAAGGTCTCCCGTCGAGCGCATTACTCTTTCCGTTAGAAGTGCGAAGTAAGGATAGTGAGATAGGGGTTGTTCGCACAATACTCGGTATAAGTGAAACTGACGATAGCATGACGTTTGCGGGTGATGTGCCTGAAGGTACGTATGCGCGTTTGATGAAGGCAAATTTCGACAGGCTTATAGGCGGCGCGTCCACGGCGGCTCAGACAAGTTATGAGTCAGTAGGATCTGTGACGCCTGACCTGGCTCTTTTGATAAGCTGCGTCGGGAGGAAAATGGTTCTTAAGCAAAGGATAGATGAAGAGGTAGAGGGAGTGCGTAACGTACTCGGAGAAAACACCGTGCTCTCCGGATTTTATTCTTACGGCGAAATATCGCCGCTTAATTCTTCCTGCAAGTGTGAGTTACATAATCAAACCATGACAATTACTACACTATCGGAGAGATAAAAAAATAAATGCTTAAACTGTTTGAACGTCAGATAAAAAAACACTTCGGCGATTCGGCCTCAATTCCGGAGGATTTGAGAGTATTTGTTGAAACGGTTAGAGAAACCTATCGCCAGGCTGATGAAGACCGTAAAATGCTGGAGCGTTCACTCGAGCTAAGCTCAAAGGAATTAATCGAGATTAACGAAAATTTGGAAGATCTGGTTAAAGAACGAACTCTCGAATTAACGAGAGCTAATCAATCCCTGAAAAGAGAGATCCAAGAGCGAATCAGGACGGAAAAATCACTTTCTAATAAAAACAGAGAATTAAAAGAGAAAAAAGAGCATTTAAAACAAACAACCCAAATGCTGATTCAATCGGAGAAGATGAGCGCGATTGGAATTATGGTTGCTGGTGTCGCTCATGAATTAAACAATCCGCTAACGGCAATTATTAACTTTATAGAAATGAGTCTTAAAGTAACTTCTGAAGATGACAAAAGACATAAATATCTTCAAATTGCTGAAGAAGCAACAAGTCGTTGCATCAGTATAATAGAAAATCTTCTGATTTTTTCCTATAACGGGAATCAAACTAATGAGCTTCGAAGAGTATGTTGCTCCGAGATTCTGGACAAGGTTCTGGAGTTAATTAACTTTCGTATTGTGAAACACAACATAAACATTATAGAGCAAATAGATGATGACAAATTGGAAATCTGGATTAAGCCCACACATATCATGCAAGTATTTTCAAACCTGCTGTCAAATGCGATAGACGCGCTGGAGAGGAGCGATGGAAAAGACGTCAAAATTTATATAAAGCACAAGGGTGACAACATCGAAATCACGTTTGAGGATAACGGTGACGGTATACCGAAAGAAAAAATAGATAAAATATTTGACCCATTTTTCACTACTAAACCTGTGGGTAAGGGAACGGGCCTCGGACTATCAATCTCAAAGCATATAATAAACGAGCATAATGGTGAGATTATTTGTGAGAGTGAAGTAGGAGTAGGAACGAAGTTTATAATCACACTGCCCGCGGACCAGGATAAATCACTACAAATAAACAACGCCAGCCATAGCTCCTTAAGCCATAACTTCTAAAAGTAAGCTTCATCTCAAACTTAGTATCAAATAGAGTGAGAAAATCCGGTTTTTTCGGGTGCTCAGGTATGACCGAGCACTTCAGGCAACATATCTCCTTATTCAAAGACAGATCAGCCACAAGCTCCTTCAAGCTGTTTGAGACCGTTTGTCTCAGAGGACATGATACCTGCATATTTTTTCATCCACCGGTAATAGCTCTGCTCCACAATTTCGGTATATCTTACTCGGCATGTCGAAAAATGAACGTGGTTTGCTAATATAGAACTCGCTTCGCTGTTTAATTCGGATCAATTTTTCGGGGAGAGGACCGCATCGGGCTTTTTTATTGTTAGTATTCTAACAAAAAGTGTCGATAATTCTTCTCCGCAAGTACAAATCTTGTATACGAATTTTGGTTGTATAGTATAATATGTTATAAAATAAGTGGGTTAGGGTGATATACCTTATTGGCATAATTATTGCATTATAATTGACATGAGGTTCATTAATCCGGACTTCCTCTGTAAACGTATGTATTAATGACGGGGCTTCTAACCGTTTTATTGGTAAGATATTTCGGGAACGAGGCGCAGGGAAGGTTTTCCGGAGTTTACAGAGTTGATGTTGAGTGTAGGAAGGCCGGTAGAGTAAAATAAACCGAGTTGCGTGAAATAAACAATGGATGATAACTATAGTCAGGCAGAAGTTGATTTAAACCCTGTAAAAGGCCCTTTTTTAAAAAGACCTTTTGACTTCTTGCTGTCTTTACTGGGTTTGATTATTTCTTTGCCGATATGGGTTGCGGTTGCAATCGCAATTTACCTTGAAGACGGAAGGCCGATTATTTTCGCACAGACGAGATTAGGCGAGGGCAGTAAAAAATTCAAAATCTATAAGTTCCGATCCATGATAAAGGACGCGGAAGTAAACACGGGTCCTGTATGGGCCTACAAAAAAGACTACAGAATAACCAGGGTAGGGAGCTTTCTAAGAAAAACAAAGCTGGATGAGTTACCCCAGCTATTCAATATTTTAGCCGGTCAAATGAGTTTTGTCGGTCCGCGCGCAGAAAGGCCCGAGCTTTTCGATGAAATAAGTAAAGTAATACCGGGATTTGAGAACAGGCTGCGAGTTAAACCCGGATTGACCGGTATAGCTCAGGTCTACGGACACTACAATACACATCCGAAAAATAAGCTTCGCTACGACATACTCTATATTTGCAATCAAAGTTTTTTGCTGGATCTGAAACTCATAATTGCTTCATTCTGGTTCACTTTCACATTTAGTTGGGAAGGCGAGGAAAAGAGGATAGATAAACTAATAGGACAGGTGATTTTGGAAGCGGGAGTAATAAGCGAAGAACAGCTTAGGGAAGCACTTCTGTATCAGGAAAAATGGGGCGGCAAAATCGGGGAGATATTGATTGAAAAGGGTTATATCACGAAAGAAAAGCTGAAGGATTTCCTGAACATGCAGGTTACAGTGAATTCAAGCGCTAACTGGTTTAGCAATAACTATCAAAAATCCAATTTTATTGGTGAGATAATGCTGGCCGCAAATGTGATTACTAATGAACAGCTGGAAAAAGCTTTAGAGTACCAAAAGGGGAAAGGCGGCAAAATCGGGAAGATTTTGATCAATATGGGTTACATTTCAGAATCGGGTTTGAGAGATTGTCTCTACAGACAGGCGGAGGCGAGAACAAGAGCTGACGATAAGAAATTCGTTAGAGCTTGAGTTATAACTTCACCGTGCATCCATAGAGTGTTGCGGTCTGACTTAGGCGGAGTGGGTCTTCCCTTTCTTAAGCCGGATTAGTAAGCTGCTTGATAGCCCCAGGAGAAAAATAAAGTAGTAAGTATTCGACGGAATCTGGAAATTAAATTCCGTTATAGAGTGAATCAGCAATCCGAACATCCCGCTTATACATCCCAAAAATAGATAAAACCTAAGCGGATCCCTGTTAGGAGATAATTCTGTCAGGCTGCTAATTGCGACTTTATAAAATGCTATAATCGCCCAAAATATGAGTATAAGACCGATAAAGCCTGTTTCGACGGCAAATTCAATATAGTCATTGTGGGCGTGCTCATAAACGCGCGGCCAATAAGCCTCATTTTTGTACATCGTATAAGCTAAACTGAAATTTCCCAGGCCGGTACCGAAGACCGGAAAGTCTTTTATAAGATTGACGCTGTCTTTCCAGATATACGTACGTTTTGGTAAATCTTTCTCGGAGGCTGAAAATTTTTCAATTACGGGATCCAGCCCGATCCATAGAGAATACACTACAATTACTAGGAAGAAGAGTCCCAGCAGCCATTTTACAGACACGGTTTTTTTATTCCGGTTAATAACTACGTAGAAGAAAAGTATAGAGGCGACAAGGGAGAGAATTGCTCCTCGGGATTGAGAAAGTATCAGGCTTAGAGCCATTAGAGAAGTTGCAAAAAGAAGAGTTGGCTGAGAAGAAATGTGAATTTTAAATTTCTTTTCCCAACGGCTCCGGGGATTCCCCTGTTTAGCGCCGAGATTAAGAATGTATCCTAAAAACAATGGAATAATAACAATAAGAAGTGAAGCGAAATGATTGGGGTTTATATAGGTTCCTGACGCCGGCACCTCTGTGCCGCTTGCGATATATTGGAGAAGCCCTATGACGGACTCCGTAATCGCGACTGTGAAAATAATCCAAAAGAATCTTTTAATTTGATCCGTGGAGCGTATGTAGTCCGCAACTACAACGAAAAAGGCTGCATACGACAGGTATAAAAGAAGCTTCTCTCGTGTTACGAATGGATAGAGACTTATTGTATTGGAGAGATTGGTGTCGCTTCCGTATATATGTTTTAAGGCTTCGACTTTTGTCTGCCAAAGCACTGATGTGTGGGGTGAGATTATGTTCAATATAAAGTTCGGCAGTGGTACGGTTTGAAATATTATTAATAGAAAAAAAATCCCCATTGGAATGTATATTGGAGATTGCACCAACCTTATTCGGCGGTTTAATATTTTGCCTGTTAGCCACGCGCCGAATGTCATAAACGATACTATTTCAAAAAAGGACACGGACCATATTTCAACATTGCCGTACGGTAACGGAGAAATTAAAATTAGTCCTATTCCCAGGCTTATGACTAATGGTATCAGTTTTTCTCTAATCAAAGGCATCTGCTAAAATGTTTGGAGCCAGCTATAGCTCTTTTTCCAATACTACCTTGTCGATCCACACGGTTCCTGAAATTTTATTATCAATTTTATTGCTTTTTTCCCGCCTAAGCCGCACTACGACCGAACTACAGCCTCGAGGGGTTTCAAATGACAGGTTCACCCATCTGAAATCGGAAGTACCCCTGAGATGTTCCGACTCCGAGGATAAGTCCTTGCCGTTTAGACAATAGACCTGCCAGAAAAGCCCGTTGCCTGTCGATATATACTCGGTTTTCATTAACGAGCTCAGTTTATATTTACTATTCTCTTCTACGGGTACGACCTGGCTTAAATGCCTGAAATCGACATTGTGCTCACCGTCGAACTCTATTTTAATCAGATTATCTTTTGCGTTTTTAGTACCCTGTGTTATCTTCGACCCGTCCACACTCCTTATTCTCCAGTCAAAGCCACCGTCCAGAATTTTATTTTCGAAGTCCCCGTTCCAGATTCCGCTCCAGTTCCCCAACCTGCCGGTCCATGCCTCTTTTGCAGCCGGTAACTCGTTTTCGGAAATTAAAAAACCGACATATCGGAGAAATAAGCTTTCGGGTATCTCCCCCCCTGTGCTCGATAGTTTTCCCCAAGCCTCAGCGGCCTCACTTACCCTTTTCGTGCCAATTAGGAAATGCACATACTGGGGAAGAACTTTGTCGGGAATTATATTCAGTATCTCTTCGCCGTTTCTCAGAGTCTGCCAGAGGACGGTAAAAGCCTTTGTCCGCCTTTGCGGGTCATTTGCGATGACCGGCCGCAGGTTGTCGAGGAGGAGTTCTTTCCCCCCGAGCTCCGAGGCCAGCATACCGGCACCCCACCTGAGCGATACAACTCCCGGAGAGAGCCGGGTTGCCTGCTCAAGAGCGAAGACCGCCTCATCCCTCCTGCCTTCCTTTCCGAGGAATCGCGCTAGGAAGAACCAGTAATTATAATTAAACGGGTTAAGCCTGAGAGCTTTCTTGTATAGCGAGTAGGCCTTCTCACGCGGCGCTGTAAAATCATATATATCGTAATACTGACCGAGGAGGAAATAGAGATCCGCATTTTCCTCCTCGATGGAGATGGCTTTTTTCAGGCCCCCGGGAGGGGGGTCGCTCGCATATTCGTATGAGATCCAGCTTTTTGCCGAGTTCCATACCAATACAAAGGTGATTGCTATTGTCAGGAGGAGTGCCGTATAGCGGGACAGCCTGGAATCTAAATTGAGTATCATTTAGCAAATGGTATAACAAAATCGAATGTTATATAATACACAAAAAGTTGACTGAAAATAATGAATTCCCTGAAAGCGG
This sequence comes from Deltaproteobacteria bacterium, assembly GCA_040223695.1. Classification (NCBI taxonomy): domain Bacteria; kingdom Pseudomonadati; phylum Myxococcota; class Myxococcia; species Deltaproteobacteria bacterium. The sequence continues at coordinate 148,155 of JAVKFU010000020.1, read as the reverse complement.
GGCTTCACATTAAAATTTTACGAGGATTATCCGGATGTGCCAGGATGGTTGTCCTCATCGGATTTTGCTGTAGTAAGTTTTTTCTGCTCCTCGCCGTCCCCGTAATAATAGTTGTAGGATTGATAATAATAGCTTTTTTGATTCAACTCGATTCCGTTCACTATTACTCCGAGGAAATTGGCCTTAAGGTTCCACAACCTGTCTATAAGCTCTCTAATCGAATTTCGGGGTGTCTTCCCGGCCCTTACAACCACAGCCACGCCGTCCACGATATTTGAAATTATATGAGCATCGACAAACCCGAGAGCAGGGGGACCGTCAACTATTATATAGTCGTATTCTTCTTTTAATTCATCCATCAGATTTCTCATAATATCCGAACCCAGAAGCTCTGCGGGGTTAATAGGCACGGGCCCCACGGGTAACACGAATAGATTGGCTGTCTCGCCGTGGGAAATAACATCCGCCAGATTCGCATTGCCGGTTAAATAACTGCTTAATCCGTTACCGTTGTTTCCGAGCACGGTTCCGATCCTCGGACGACGCAGGTCGGCTTCGAGCAGCAGAACCTTGCTTCCGGCCTGAGCGAAAGAAGAAGCGAGATTTATCGACACGGTGGTTTTTCCCTCTGCCGGGAAGCAGCTGGTAATCAGAATAGTACGTGGGGGCTTTCCGGGAACCGAGAGCAGAAGAGAAGTCCTTATTGTCCTGAATGCCTCGGCAATGTGAGATCTGGGGTCGAGCAGGAACGATTTCTCGACAGGCGAGGCGAGACTATCCGCCTCTTTGGATTCAAAGACGCCCCCCAGAACGGGGTATTTTAACTTGTCACGCACATCTTCGGCTGTTTTTATCGTATTATCAAAGTATTCCATAAAGAATGCCAGGAATACGCCTCCGCCCAGGCCTATTATGCAGGCAAACAGCAAGTTCAGCGTTACGTTCGGCTTGTATGGGAAGAGGGGTACCGCCGCATAGTCCACAATCTGAATATTGCTCGCTTTAATTGCCGATGAAACTTCTGTTTCCTTTAGTCTCTGCAGCAGTGTGTTGTATATGGTTTCGTTTGAATCCACCTCACGCTGGAGGATGTTGTACTGAATTGATTTATCATTAAGCGCCGAAGCGAGCGTCTTTTGCTTTTCGTAGCTTTCCCTGAGTGTTTCCTCTTTTTTCATGGCGGCTTCATAGTCGGATTTTATTGAAGCGGCGATGCTATTTTCCGCCTCGTCTATCTTTTTTTGCAGCTCCCCGACCCTGGCCCCCATTTCCTTTACTTTCGGATATCCCGCTTTGAAAGTAGCGCTTAACTGACTGTATTCGGATTTAGCCCTGGCGTGTTCGGATTTAAGGTCCTGGATATAGGAATCGTTCAAAACCATAGGAAGTGATTCAATATTGCCGTTCAGTACATGCTTGTAGAGGGATTCTTTTTCCAATCTTTGCGTTTCCGACTTCGCCAGCGCGTCGTTGAGCTCGGAGAATGTATGATACGTAATATTCATTTTTTCATCGAGTGAAACTATGTCATTGCTTTTAGCGAATTCATTGAGTTTTTCTTCGGATGTCTCAAGATTGATCTGGGCTTGTTCGATCTGCTTCCTTAAAAAATCCCTGCCCTTTTTGGTTGCATCCAGTTTCCTGTTGAGAAGCCACTCGATAAACGAGTCCGCCAACGTGTTTACTGCGTCCGCCGCGAGCCTTCGGTCATGAGATTCATAACTTACATCCACCAGGCGCGAATTGCCTACGGGGGATATTTCAAGACCCCCTACGAACGCCCTGGCAAGATTGTTCTCCTTGTTCTTTCTCTGGAATTCTTCGTCAAATTCAGTATCGTCGGTATCAGAAGGCCTGACTATCAGGTTCTTTACACCGCTTATGGAATTGCCGATTAGATTCGTGAATCCCGATGTGATGCGCGACAATATGCTCGGATTCTTTTTTTCCGAGTTAAATTCAGGATGCTCCTGCAGATTGAGCTTTTCTACTACCTTTTTTGCAAGGGAGTTACTCTTGAGAAGCAGATATTGTGTTTCATAGAATTCTGCTGATTCGGTCTCGAGCTCGACAACCTGATCGAAATTCACAACTTTGGGGTTTTCGAGAGATATTTCTAATTTTGCCGTCGCTTTATAGACGGGCTCGGATAAGAGTGTTCCTATCAGGGTTGTAAATAAAACTATGACGAAAAAAGTAATTATTATTTTTTTGCGTCTTAAGACTACATCGAGGTATCTGCGGATACTTGATTCGTCATCTATGGGGTACGCGTTTAATATTTCGGGCGCCTGCGGATAATAGCCCTTTAAGGATCTCTTCTCGTTTTCCGGAACCAGATCCCTTCCATTATTCTCTCCATTGATATTATCTTTGCCGTTATTTTCCATGTTTATAATTTCTTTTACGTGTCCTGTATTTACTGTACCCCTACGCTGAACGGCGGGAAGAATAACCCCAGTTTTATAGCATCAAAGAAGCTCTTTATCGTATTTTTTCCGACAACGACGACATCCTGATCTTCTAATATTATATCTGCTGCCGCACCTTCTTTTATCTGTTTTACATCTACAGGGGTCACAATTACCTGGCCGTCCTCATTCCTTATTAATCTTACGTCCGAGGCTTCGGCCGTATTATCGAGACCGCCGGCCGCAGTGATAGCCTGGCTTATCGTCATGTCTTCTGCCAGAGGGAACGTTCCGGGTTCCTTAACAGCTCCGTCAACGTATATAACGCCCGCCTCGGGAACATAAACAACGTCACCCATATGGATGGGCACATTTAAGCTTGTATTTCCTTCATCAAGGAGCTCGTCCAGATCTATTTGTACTGATTTCTCTTCTCCGCCACTGTTCTTTCGGGTGACGTAAGCGATCTCGCTTGCCTCAGGGCTCAACCCCCCCGCCAGAGCAAGGGCATCGAGAATATTCCCCTTTCCCAGAAGCTCGTAAGTGCCCGGATTCTTTACGCTGCCTATTACCGCAACTCTCTGGCTTCTATATTCCTTAACTGAAACTGTGACGTGGGGATCGTGCATATACTTTTGCGTTAATTCCTCTTGGATTCTTTCCTCCGCCTCCTGTGAGGTAAGACCGCCTATTTCCACTTTTCCAAGAAGGGGGAAGGATATATTATTACGACTGCTCACCCTGGCCTGGGTGGCGAGATCCGGGGCTTCGAGCACCTGAATATCCAAAAGGTCCCCCGGGCCGATCAGATAATCATCCGAAACATTCGTGCTGAACGTCTCTTCAATCAGCTTCCTGTTTAGCTCTTCATTTTCCTTGTTTACTGTCCTCTGGGCTTGCGGTAAGGTATAGGTACCGCTGGACTTAGACCCGCCCCCGCATGAAACGTACAGGAAAAAGCTCGCCAATAAAGCAAATATAATAAACCTGGGATTGATCATAAAATTACAGACCCCTTCTTCACTATCCTATAATTATACAGCCTATATATGCAAGTTGTATAACTTTTATAGTCCGGTATAGCGATTTTATCGCGGATTTGCAGTAATTATTCGGCAGACCTTATAACTTCACTCGCAGTTCCGTCGTTATCGTTACCCGTAGTGGCTCCTATTATAGCGCCGGTAACAGCCGCTGCACCGACAGCAGCAGGTATTAGAAGAGGCGCCGCGGCAGGAGTACAGCATCCGGATTTATTTTCGAAAGCCTCATAAGGGTTTTGCTGCTGGGGATTGGATGCCGCGTCTCCCGGCTCCAGTGTTTGACTCGTTGCCGCCGTTTTGAAGTCAGAGTAACCGTCCAGCTGGAGTGCGTAAGTTATGCTATCGGTAACGTTAGTTCTTCCATCCACAAATTCTGGCATGCCGGCCGGAACCGCGCTCGCGTTTGCGGGTATTGTATCAGCATCAGGCGTATCGACCAGATAACCGCCTTGCGGGTTGAAACAGTAACAAACCTCACCCTCGTCCCCCTGGGTAAGTAATAGCCCCGTAAAGCCTTCTCCGATTGATTGAACCTTGAATACTGATTCGGGTTCTATGACATATTTCCCGCCCTTGACTATTAATGTTGCCCGACCGTTGTCCAGCGTATTTATGATCATGTCGGGGTAAATGGGATAACTTTCGTCTTTCAGCGTCAGTTCGCTTCCGTCAACCAGCGTTATTTTTACCTCGTCTGAAATTTTCATGTCCCCAAGCGAGACCTGTGCGTCAAGCGAAGTTTGCGCATGAGCTGTAACTATTGGCTGATAACTAATTGAAATCGCTAAAATAAATACAATCGTTATATTCACTATTTTATTCATTACAAGTTCTCCCTTCTTATTGATTGTATTTAATATTATAGGGATGGGTAAATATACAGTCAAGCGGACTTAAGTAGGTCTTTTTATATCACTATAGTATGTAAAAATGCATGGAAGCTAATACTTTAGTATGAACACTGTTACGGTATTTTGTCTAGTCCATATGATTTGCTCTTCTTAATTACAGATAGTTAGATTTTTTTGAACGCCATAAAGGAAATCCATAATGCGTCTTAAATACCCGTTCGCATGCTTATCGAAAACTTTTCACGGAAGGCCGGAGTCGAGTCGGGTTTTTACTTTAAATTCAAATTCTTCCTTATCTTGTCGAGGTTATAGTAGGGTTCACCGCGTTTTTTCGCACTGTCGTATATTGCTTCGAGCTCGCTCAGCACATTTATGAGATTCTTTCTCCCCTCGGTCGATTTAGCGGCTTCTCTCGGCGTCTTTCCTTTAAGCGCAGGGTTGGGCTGATCAATCCATCTTGTGTAGTAGTCGTCAAGGGTTTCATCCACTTCTTTTTTATTCCTGGCTCCGGGGGGCATTTTACTCAGGCGGTCCTTTTTATCCTTGTTCTTACTGATAAATGCCTCGGATTCTTTTTTTGTGTCGTTCAAATGCCGAACCAGTCCCTTTAGTTCCTTCTCGATTTTGTTTTTGGCTTTCTCGAGCATGCTTGTTGAATAGCACTCGATTCGCAATCTGTCATTCTCAATCTCCAGAGTTGCCGATATGTCGTTCCGCCCTTTCTTTTCCCAGCTAAATAGCTTGATGTCTTCTTCCTTCCCGATTATCTCATGCAGAGACTTGATTTTCCCTAATCTTCTCAAGACCTCCTGATTGTCTTTGACGGCGTATAATCCCGAAGCAAGTACGAATTCGTCCCCTTCGGGCGTAACGAATTGGGGACGGTTTACCAAATCCTCGAGGTAATGGCCTATCTGAAATCCCCAGTCCTTTATATATTGCTCTTTTGTTCTGGCGTTGCCGAATGATTTTCTGTACTCCTTGAACTCATTGTTGAAGAAATCAATTATTATGTTTTTAAACGTGGACGGGTACACGGAAATCACCGCTGAAAAATAGAAGCGATTTCGCGTGCTCAGTGGCCTTGCTCCTATAATGTCCGAGCGTTTTACCTTTGTAGAGGACGCGGAATCCATGACTGTAAAGACCTCTTTCGTAAACAAGTCTCTTATCTTGCAGCTTTCGCCCTCTACGACTTCTTCGATTTCGAAGAAGCTGTACAAATTTTGGAGCCAGTCCCTGACTATGGATTCTTCGGTTTCCGAAAGGCTTTCCCGCTCCTTTTTGTAGTATCTTTCTATTACTCTCTCCTGCGTGTCGAGAAGCTTGAAATCATACAGGAACCAGTCGAAAAATTTTTCGAATGTGAGATCGTCAACCTGATCTTCCGTCACTTCCTCGGGAAGAAAATCCGGGTCATCCCTCCATATATAAAAGGCTTCCCCTAATTGTGACTGTATTTCAGGCCGCTCGGAATATTCGACAAGCTTGGTCCTGATATCCCTTTCGGCCTGCTCGTATTTATATTGATTTATGTCCACAACCGAATCGTTCATAATAGAAAATTATATTTTCCCGGCTTCCCGTGTCAATTCCGATACTTGCCGGTTTAGTTTTGGAAGCGATCTGGAAACAGTTTTTCGGATTAGCAGAATTTCTTTTTCAGGTACTGTTTCCTGAATTCAAATATCTCGTTTAACTGCCGTTTAATAAAGAGCTCATGCGCTATCCTGCCCAGGGAACCCAGGGGGAGGGCGTAGTGTATAAGGTCCCTAACTTCCACGCCGCCTGAAGTCTCGCGGAACAAATGCTCGTGATGCCACATCCTGTAGGGACCGAAACGCTGCTCGTCCACGAACAGATTTGGTCTCTCCATATGAGTTATCTCGGTTACCCAATTGACCGGTATATTCATAAACGGGGTAACCGTATACGTCACGATCATCCCCGGATATATCTTCTCCGGTAGCTCGGATTTTATGGCGAAGCCGAGCCAGGGGGGCGTAATAAGCCGAAGGTTCCCCGGATTCGAAAAAAAATCCCATGCCTCGTTAATAGTGATGGGAATTACCTGTTCTCTCTTCAGTTTGTATATCTTCATTATTCCTAGCCCGGGGGCGTATAGAGGGCGTATAGTAGTAATATTTTTAACTCTTTTTCCCGTTCGGGTCAGCTTAGTGTACCGGATACGGCGAAAAATGGTGAGAAAACACTGAGGACGGCAGAGCTTCAACAGTCGCTGTTCCGCCGGGGAGCACTTTACTTTAGATTGTCATCTTTCCTATGTATAATCCTCTTTCATTATGAAGATTGTCGAAATAAAAAAAGGGAATCTCGAAAGGCAAATCAGGGATCTGAGGAGGGGTTCTTCATTAAGCGACCCCGGCCTCGAATCATCCGCCAGAGATATTGTAGAGGATGTAAGGAAAAACGGGGACGAGGCTCTATTCAGATACTCGAGGAAATTCGACAGGGTAAAGCTCACTAAGAAAACGGTTATAGTTTCCGCGAAGGAAATGGAAAAAGCCGGGTCACTGGTACCGGGGAAGTTGAGAAGAGACCTGCTGAGAGCCGCAAAGAGGGTAAGGGAGTTCCACAAGAAGAAGCTTCCGGAGGGCGGCACCTTTAAGGACGATCTGGGCAATGAGCTCGGATGGGTCATACGCCCCATCGACCGGGCCGGTCTCTATGTGCCCGGAGGAAAGGCGGCTTATCCGTCAACGGTGCTTATGACGGCGATCCCCGCCAGGGTCGCGGGTGTGAGGGAGCTTGTTCTGGTGACTCCTTGTCCGGGGGGTGAAATCAATCCGGCCGTCCTCGTTGCCGCGGAGATAGCCGGCGTGGATACGATCTACAAGATAGGCGGGGCGCAGGCGATCTCGGCCCTCGCATACGGAACCGAGTCCGTGCCTAAAGTGGATAAGATAGTGGGTCCGGGGAATATATACGTTACGATTGCCAAGAAGCTCGTATTCGGCGAGGTGGACATAGATATGATTGCGGGGCCGAGCGAGGTGCTTATTGTTTCAGACGGGAGCGCGCCCGCAAGCTGGGTTGCGGCCGACCTTCTGGCCCAGGCGGAGCATGATGAGATGGCGGTGCCGATCCTTGTGACCGTTTCAAAAAAACACGCCCGTGAAGTGGAAAAAGAGGTGGCAAAACAGCTGAGAAATCTAAAAAGGAAGGATATTGCCGGAGAATCCGTAAGGAGCCGGGGGAGGATTTTCGTCGTAAGCACACTTGATAATGCTGTGGATGTCGCTAATGCCGTGGCGCCAGAGCACCTGGAGTTATGTGTAAGGAGTCCGAAAAAGCTCCTTAAGAGTATCAGGCACGCGGGGGCAATTTTTCTGGGCTCCATGTCAACCGAAGCGTTCGGAGACTACATTGCCGGGCCGAGCCATGTTCTGCCTACAGGGGGAGCGGCCAGGTTCTCGTCCCCTCTGAGCGTTTATGATTTTCTCAGGATGCCCAGCGTTATTTCGATCTCGAAAAAGGGTTTTAAAGAACTGTCAGGCTCGGTCATGAACCTGGCTTACAGCGAGGAACTGGAGGCTCACGCTCTATCGGTCGGTGTAAGGGTAAAGAGCGGGTAACTCCTCCTTAGTCCGAATACGGCGCATTCTTTTTTTTGAGATTCATGATGAACCAATCTAATAAAATGAAGCCCGAAACCGAGCGAAAATCCCAAAATAAAGAGAAAAATCTCGTGGAATCGAGAGTAAAGCCCGGGATAAGGAGTCTGTCCGCCTACTCCGTGCCGTCTGTCGCGGCGAGCGTGAGGCTCGACGGAAACGAGAGTCCTTTTTCTCTCCCGCCCGAAGTCAGTGAAAAAGTCACGGCGGCTGTAAAAAACATTGACGTGAACAGATATCCCGATCCCGAAGCGAATGTGTTGAGGGAGAAGATCTCGGAGGTAAGCAATTTCCCCCAAGAGGGCATACTTTTAGGTAACGGCTCGGACGAGCTTATAGGGATGCTCATAACTACCTTTTCGGGCGGCACGGGAAGAGTGCTTTATCCGGTCCCGACATTCTCGATGTACGGTATAAGCGGTCTTGCTCTAGGCGCTGAGCCGCTCGAAGTCGATCTTGACGGCGGCTTCGATATCGACATCGAGAGAACGACGGAACTGATTGAGCAACAGGACCCCGACCTGATATTCCTCGCCTCTCCGAATAACCCGACGGGCAACGTGTTTTCAGCGGACAGGATAAAGGAAATAATCCGCGTGTCACGCGGTATAGTGGTTGTGGACGAGGCTTACTCAGATTTCAGCGGGTACACGTTTTTACCGATGATAGAAGAGCATGAGAATCTCGTGATACTGAGGACACTGTCCAAGGTGGGGTTTGCTGGCCTGAGGCTCGGCATCCTCTACGGGAGGGATGGTCTCGTCCATGAAATTAATAAAGTCAGGTATCCGTACAACATAAATTCCCTGAGCCAGGGGGTAGCCGAAGTCGTACTCGGTAACCACGAATTCGTATCGGAGAACATTCAGCTCATAATAAGGGAGAGGCAGAGGGTATTCCGTACCTTGGCGGATATGCAGGGGATTGAGCCGTACAGGAGCGACGCCAATTTTATTCTTTTTAAGGCCGCAACAGCCGACTCTGTATTCGAGGGATTGATCGAAAGGGATATTCTGATAAGAAACTTCAATAAACCCGGAAGGCTTGAGAACTGTTTGCGAGTCACTATAGGAACACCCGAGGAAAACGACAGGTTCCTCGACGCGTTAAGAGAGATTCTTTCCTCTTAATTTTCCGATTACGGCAAATCCTATCCAGAACACGAGGCACGCTACGGGGAAAATATCCCCTGCTTTTGTATAAAGTGTGGTCTCTCCGTCCATAAGGCCGACTTCTCCTTCAAGGTTCGTCCGGACGAATATGTCGGTTTTTTCGACTACCCTGCCTACGGGGTCTATAATGGCGCTTATGCCGGTATTCGTGGATCTGAGCAGATACCTTCTGGTTTCGACAGACCTGGGTATAGACACTAACAGGTGCTGGTAGGGAGCTATCGTTTTGCCGAACCAGGCGTCGTTCGTGATATTTATTATAAGGTTGGCGCCCTTGGCCACGAATTTCCTGCTGAAAGAAGGGATTATGTCCTCGTAGCAGATTATGGGCGCGATCCTCGCGTTCTTTTCTTCTATTTCAAAGAGGTTGAATTCGTCCCCCGGCGTGAAATCCCCCGAGGCCGGGCTTATATTCTTGAGCGCCGGGACGTACTTTGTAAACGGCAGGTATTCGCCGAAAAGGAGGAGCTCCATTTTATGGTATCTTCCCAGTATCAAACCCTTTGAGTCGGTCAGGAAGGCGGTGTTGTACTTTGTTAGGTTCTCGTCTGTTATTATCTCCGCTTCAGGGTCTTTGGGTTCAAAGGACATGCCCCCTACAATGAAGTATTTGCCTTCAATGTCGGGCACTCCCATCTCGTCCCTTACGATAAGCAGGTCGGAGCCGTTTGAGAACCAGGCCTGAATAGCGGTCTCGGGCCAAATGATGAGGTCGCTCGATTGAAGCTCCCGTGACATCTCCTTGTGCCTTTGTGTGACAATCTCCTCCTGGCTCTCCGTCTTGGCCAGAAAATCGAAGTTTGCCTGCACCATGCCTATTTTGAGCTTGGGCGCCCGGGCCATTTCCGCTTCGACCTTGTCTATTTTGTAGATACCGTAAAAGAGCGTAGATGCGATGAGAACAAGGGATAACGCTATCTCTCTTACGGGTAGAGGGGTTTTTTCATAATACCTCTTAAAGACTCTCATGATTGTCACATTCACGACAACTATTATGAAGCTCAGGGTGTAGACGCCCTGCAGGTCGAAAATCTGAATAAGGTGTATGTAGTCCGCCTGGGAATTGGCAATCCCGTAAGGGAAGAGAAACGGGAATACGTATTCGATAGATGTCCATACCGCCGCTACGAGCAGGACGGAAAGAACCCCCGGGCTTTTTAGGAACCCGAGCCTCGTTACTATGTAGGAGAATATCGCGTACGCCAGACCCGAATAGGCGCTCAATATAATTATGAATACTACGCTTACGGGAATGGGAAATCCCCCGAACCTGGCTAGAGTGCCGATAAGCCAGTAGGTCCCGATGAAATTCGAGACTGTTCCTGCGATCAGGCCGAGCTTGAAGGCGTCGAACGCGCCCTTTTTCTCGATTGCAAGGAAAAGGGGGATGAGCAGCACCCACGAGAGTATTCCAGAATACGGGACCATGAACGTCAGAGGGTATAAAACACCTGTGAGCGCGGAGAGAATCAGGTCGTTCCTGTCGATTTTATTCATGGTGCATAAAAGATACCCAAGCGGTTTTGTATGGAAAGGAATTTATTTGCTGATAATTAAGGGCCTTACGAGTTACGCCTTTTTCTTCTTGCCGAATTTTTTCGGACGCTCTGGTTCAGGCACTTTCTCCGCCGTGGAATGTAAGGAATACAGTTTGAACGCTCCAATCAATATGATCACAAGGGCCATAACCTGAGCAACGGAAAGCCCGGGGATAGGGCTCGGTGTTGTATTCCTTATAAACTCTATGAAAAACCTCTCAAGTCCCGCAAGGATAAGATATATGGAAAAAAGCCATCCGGCGGGTTTTACTTTCTTGCGTATTTTCCATATATACACGAATACGATCGACATTATTATGATTTCGTACAGCTGAGTCGGGTGTACGGTATCGGTTGTCGGGGGCAGCCCTTCGGGAAAAGACATTGCCCAGGGGAGATTTGAAGGAACTCCGTAGTCGTCACCGACGAGTAAGCATCCGACCCTGCCGATGGCGTAGGCAATCGCCAGGGCGGGCGCGGCCAGGTCTCCCACCACCCACATGCTGAGTTTCCCTCTGTAAGCTATTATCCAGACGAGAAGTATCGCGCCGAAAAAGCCTCCGTAATAGGTGAGACCCCCTCTGGAAAGCAGATTTTCCAAGGGGTGCCTCAGGAGCTCGGAGACAGGGACATTTTCGAATAAATAAAGAAGCTTGGCTCCTACTATGCCGCCTATCATTGCGGCCAGGAACATATTGCTTACGAGCTTGTCTTGAAGGCCTTTTCTTTTCCCCTCGACGGAGACTATCCAGTACCCGACCAGAAAGCAGAGCGCTATCATCAGTCCGAATGAAGAGATAGTGAAATTGCCGATTTTTATTATTTCCGGATACATTTATGTGTCTTTTGAGTCGGTCCTGAGATTTTCTACTCTTGTTTTGATGTCTTTCCTTAGCTTTTGGGTTCTCGTAACCAGGTACAGGATAAAAACGAACAACAGGGCGCAAAGCGCAATCTGTATTATAAGGGCTGTGAAGAGTGTATTCATTTTATTTGACAACTAATAATTTGAACGGAAGTTGATATAAGTCAAGTAATTTGTTTCCCCCCGTGAGTGCATTCAAGGTTTTTCTTAACGCAGTCTTAACGCTTATTTTCTTGAAATAATCACTAAAAATAGGTAGATTCACTATACTAAATGCTGACTTCACCTGTATTGGTCCTTAATCGATATTTTGTCCCGGTCACCATCACAAGCGTGAAAAGGGCGTTTGTGATGATGTACAGCGGGGTGGCAAAAGCTGTAGGCAGCGATTACGAGACATTCGATTTCGAATCCTGGGCCGATATCTCCGAAATGAGGGCTGAAGAGGATGTAGTCAGGACCGTAAGCGCCGTAATTAAAACCCCTCGCGTGATACTGCTGGTCAGGTACGAGGGTTTTATAAGAAAAGAGGCGAAATTTAACCGAATCAACATATTCAGAAGAGACGGCGGAATGTGCCAGTACTGCCTTAAAAAGTTCTCCCGCTCGGAGCTTACAATAGACCACGTCGTGCCCCGCTCGCAGGGCGGAAAAAGCATATGGGATAATGTCGTATGCTGCTGTGTCGACTGTAACCGGAGGAAAGGCGGCCGCACGCCTTTACAGGCGAGAATGAAGCTCAGAAGAAAGCCCAAGAAACCCCTGTGGGACCCGTTTTCGAATATATACATCAAGGCTGTACGGTACAAGGAGTGGGAGCCGTTCCTGAATTACGTGGATATCTCTTACTGGAACGTGGAACTGGAACAATAAGCGGTTACCGCCTGTTTCTCGTATAAAAATGTTTTTTGGTGGCTTTTCGTTTGCTCATAGGCTAAATTTATTCTCGATAGCTGTTATGTTAACAAATTACTTTATGCAGACTGCTGCGGAGGGCTAATATGGTTTCCAGAATACTAATCTTCATGATTTCCGCTTTTTTTACGATCACGGCGGCGGCTTACTCTCAAATCCAGCTCCCAGACGTCACAGGCCCGATAATTCAGCAGATCCCCATTTTCGTCCCGAATCTCACAAGCGTGGGACCCGGCGATCCCAAGGGGCAGGAATTCGCGGACGTATTGAGAAATGACCTTGAGAACGCCGCGCTTTTTGAGGTAAGCGCAGGCGGAGAGGTGATCGGGGATATAAACAATATAAGCTTCCAGACGTTTTTCGACGCGGGCGCGGACTACCTCGTTGCGGGGCAGTATCAGTCAAGCGGGGGAAAGATAAAATTCGCCGTCCAGCTCTATAACGTGAGAGAAGAGAGGCCTATCCTGGGGAGATCGTACGAGGCTACACCGGGAAAGATCAGAGAGGCGGCCCACAGATTCGCCGACCTGGTGATGAAACAGATAACGGGGAACGATGGGTTCTTCACGTCGCGGCTGGCTTTCGTATCCGGAGGCTCCAGAAACAGGAATCTGTTCATAATGGATTATGACGGATTTAATATAAAGCAGCTGACGAAACACGGCTCCCTGATTATGTCTCCCCATTGCTCTCCTAACGGAAACGAGATCGTGTTTAACTCCGACAAGGTGTGGGATCAGGATTTATACCTTATCAGTCTCAGTCCCAGCGTATCGGAACGCAGGCTGACCCGTGCGTTCAAGCTCGAGCAGAGCGCCGAGTGGTCTCCGAGCGGAAAACAGCTCGCCTTCAGCGCGAACGGCGATATATACGTGTCGGGCTCAAACGGCCAGGGGGCAGTTAACCTGACGAGGAGCAATTCCATAGATGTCTCGCCGACGTGGTCGCCCGACGGAGGCAGAATAGCCTTCGTGTCGGACAGAGGCGGCTCCCCGGCAATATACGTGATGAGCTCAAGCGGCGGCGGCGTGAGGAAGATCAGCTCCGGAGGATACAGCACCGACCCTTCGTGGTCCCCGAGTCCTCAGGTTAACAAGATAGCGTTCGTGAAGCTCGACGGGGGAGGGGCCAACATATTCACTGTAAGTCCCGACGGGTCCGAAGAGAAAAGGCTCACCGCCGCGGGTAGAAACGAGAACCCGTCCTGGTCACCCGACGGTCATTATATTGCGTTCAGCTCCACGAGAAGCGCGGCCAAGGATATCTACATTATGTACCTGAACGGGGAGAATCAGAGACGACTCAGCCAGGGGGGAGGTAAATCCTTTCCCACATGGTGTAAGTAGCAGCACACAGCGGATGATTCTCCAATTCTGAAAAAAAGCTTATTCCGAAGCAATACTGACGGTGCGATACATTGAGGGTGTTCGTTGCAGCCTTACTGCCTGAAGAAATTAAAGAACTCATAAACGAATATTTAGGGGCTCTAAAACCCGCGTGCGAAGGGGTCAAGTGGGAGAGACGCGAAAAGCTCCACGTGACACTCAAATTTCTGGGTGATGTGGACGAGTTACAGACAGGCCTGGTAACTGCGGCGATAGATAAACTTCTTCCCGCTTTCTCTCCGTTCGAAACGAATGTAACAACGCTCGGCGGCTTCCCCAACCTTCGAAATCCCCGTATTTTGTATGTCGGTTTATCCGAAAACCGGGAGCTTGAGGCGTTTCACGAAAAGATAGAGCGGGAGCTTGGCTCTCTCGGTTTCGTAAGTGAGCGCCGCAAATTTACCCCCCATGTAACAGTCGGGAGGATTAAGAGCAGGTTAAAGTTGAAAAATCCCCTCGCGATGCCAGAGAGAACTTCCTTTGAAATTGATAAAATAGGGGTTATGAAGAGTGAGCTAGGAAAAGAGGGGTCTGTTTATACACCGCTCAGTTTATTCAATCTGGGGAATAAAAATTCATAATTTCACTTTTTGACTGTAGAGAAATATGACATATAAAGTGGTCTCTCTTAGTGCTGTCTGGTTCTTGATCTCATTCATAGCAGGGGCTCTGGGCTTTACTGCCTCATTAGTGCCCCCCGCCCCGCAGATTATTCTTTTCGGCCTGGTTGTCATTTTATTTCTGCTCTTCTTATTGTCCCCTGGCTTCAAGTCCTGGTGTCTGACGGTTGACGTAAGAGTCCTGGTTTTGATCCACGTTACACGTTTTATAGGGATTTACTTTCTTATACTTTACTCCGAGGGCAAGCTGCCGTATAATTTCGCCGTACCCGGAGGATGGGGTGACATCATTGTCGCCGCTCTGGCTCTGATAGTCGTTCTGTTTATTCCGCCAAAGGGCGGGGCAGGAAGCGGGGTTTATTTTCTTTGGAATTTGATAGGGTTCATAGATATTTTATATGTCATTTCCACCGCTGCCACCCTTGCGATATCCGATCCTGTGTCAATGAGTAGGTTAGTGAAGCTTCCACTGAGTCTACTGCCGACTTTTCTGGTGCCGATAATCATCTTTACACATATAGTGGTCTTCATCAGGCTATATAGAATCAGGGGACGGGATCAAAGAACCATCTGAAAAATCGTATAACCGTTTATTTGATAAGATTGAACCGATTAGTACAATATTATTATGAATGTTTTATCGGAAAGGGGCGGCAGGACCCGGGCGCGGATAGTTGAAGCCGCAAGAGAGCTGTTTCACAGTAACGGCGTCCGCGCTACAAGCATAGATCAGATTCTGGAGGCCTCCGGTACCGGCAAGAGCCAGTTCTATCATTACTTCGGGAGCAAAGAGGATATTGTTCACGAGGTCCTTCGTTTCTATCTTGAAATTATTCAAAGCGGCAGAGCGCCTGTGAATGTGAATATAGAGAGCTGGAATGACCTTGAGAGGTTCTTTTACGATCACATAGACGGAATCAGGGTGTTCGACTGCCGGAGGTCCTGTCCGATAGGGTCGATCGGAAACGAGCTTGCCTCCGATAATGAGGATATACGCCGCGACGTAAAGCTGGTCTTTGATTACATGAGGGATAAGATCGCTTTGTTCTTCGAGAACATGAAAGCGGAGGGGGAGATTAAAAAAACATCCGACCCGGAGTCCATGGCGGATTTCTGCATAGCGACAGTACAGGGCGCTTTATTGCTCGCCAAGGTTAACCGGGATTCAAACGCGGCTGAGAATGCCGTCGCCCACGCAGTACAATACCTGAAATCATATTCCGAATAATTTTTTGGAGCCTTGACTTACATGTACTGATTAGTACAATTAGTTTTGTACTGCGTGGTACAATGCTGTTTTAAAGGAGGCTGCGGTAATGCTTAAAATCTACGGGAGTGTCGTATCGGTTCCTACGAATAAGGTCAGGTTCGCGGCAAACAAGCTCGGCCTCGATTATGAATTCATCATGGTTAATCTGGCAGAAGGGGAGCACATGACGGAGCGGTTTTTAAAGCTTAATCCCGTGGGAAAGGTCCCGGTAATTGACGACGGGGGATTTACGCTTTTTGAAAGCAATGCTATATCGAAATATCTTTCGGAAAAAAACCGTTCTTCTCTATACCCGCAGGACCTGCGGTTAAGGGCGAATATAGACAAGTGGATTGATTTTACTTCTCTCCATGTCGCTACAGCCCTTACACGTGTATTTTTCAACCGTGTCCTGGCTCCTTTTGTAAATGTCGAGGTGGACGAGAGATCGATCAGTGACGGTCTCGTTTTTCTCGAGCGTTTCCTGCCGGTAGTGGATAATCAGTTAAAGGAGAATAGATTTTTGGCGGGGGAAGGTCTCACGCTCGCTGATTTGAATCTCCTGGCTGCCCTTGACCCGGCCGAGGCAGCTCAGGTGGATTTGTCTCCTTATCCCGATTTGTCTCGCTGGCGTGAAGGTTTGCGGCAGGAAGAATTTTACACGAGATGCCATAGCAGTTTCGAGGAAGCCCTTCAGTCTCTCGGTAATTAGCGCGTATAAAACACCTGCGGGGGTATCGAAAGTACTCAATTATCGCATTAAAGATTCCGGCTTAGAGAGGATCGCTGAATGACGAACGAAAGCAAATTCGGGGGATTTACCAAGGAAACATTTGAATTCCTAAGTGACCTATAGAGCGCAATAATACAAAAGATTGGTTTCAGGGGCACCGGGACGTCTTTGAAGAGCACGTAATCGGACCCGCTCAGGAGTTTGTAGTGGAAATGGGAGAGCGTCTTAGAGCCATTTCCCCCGGGATTGTCGCCATACCGAAGACGGATAAATCGATATTCCGAATTTACAGAGATACGAGATTCGCCGCTGACAAGACCCCTTATAAGACTCACATAGGCATCCTTTTCTGGGAGGGCGGGAGAAAAAAGCTCGAAAACTCGGGTTACTATCTTCAGCTTAATAAATCGTCGATTTTTATGGGCGCGGGTATGCACTGTTTCCCCAGGGACATGATAAAGTCCTACAGGGACTCGGTTACGAACGATAAAAGAGGGGGGCAATTGAGCCGGGCCGTAGCATCGATAACAGGGAACAACTCTTACAAAGTCGGAGGCAGGCATTACAAGAGAGTGCCCGCAGGCTACGACACCCGGCATCCGAGAGCTGATTTACTGCGTCATAACGGACTCTACGCCTATCGCGAAAGTCCCATTCCGGAGGAGATATACTCACCGGATTTCATCGATTACTGCTTTGACGTATTCAGGGATATGTCCCCGATACATTTCTGGCTTCTTAATTTGAGAGATGGCGAATAATAGTCATACGAGTACCGATGCATTACTTGACGGCTTTGGGTCTACTAGCAGAATCGTATCGGGTTCTAGCCTTCTCGACCTTGCCGGCGTTTTTCTTTCCCCAGTTCTCGAGCGTGTTGAAGATCGGCATCAGCGAGCGCCCCAAATCCGTCAGTGAGTAAACTACTTTCGGGGGAATCTCCATAAATTGTTTGCGGTTCACGAGTCCGTCCCTTTGGAGCTCTCTCAGCTGCTGTGTGAGCATACGCTGGGTTACGTTGGGGATTAATCTTCTCAACTCGTTAAACCGTCTCGGGGCCTGATTCAGGAAGTAGAGTATATCGGGTTTCCACTTTCCGCCGAACGCGTTTATAGCCGTGCTTACCGGGCAGGCTTCTTTCGTTTCTTTAGATGATTTTGATGCCATTGGTATACAAATTGTAACTATAGTACAAAAATGTACGCAGTTGAAAAATTATACCAAATTAATAGAATATATATCAACTAAAAAGAGGGAGAACTTGAAAATGACGGACGAGGAAAGAAAATCGATTGCATCCGAGTATCTGAAGAGCCTCGATTACGGAAGGGATTTTTTCCACCTGTTCGCTGAAGATGCCGAGGTGTTTTTTCCCAATTGGGGTATCGCCCGCGGCAGCGAAGAATATAAAAAGCTCTTTTCGGACCTTGGAGCTATGGTCGAGGATTTCAGGCACCATCACGGGTATATCAACTGGATCGTACAGGGCGATATGGTTGTGGCAGAGGGATCGAGCGAGGGAAAACTAAAATCGGGCGAGTCCTGGACAGACAGCAAATGGTGCGACGTATTTGAAATCAGGGACGGCAAGATTCAGCGTCTGTACATTTACCTTGACCCGGAATATTCCAGGTACTGATCACCTTAAGCGCGGGCGGCTTATAATTTTGAAGCCTCGGGACTTCTTATTGCCCGGTTTTCAGCTAACATAAAAAAAACGAATCGGGTCCGTTTCGAGCACCGGAGGAAACAAAATGGATAAATTGGATAAAGATGAACTAACAAACAGCGATTCCGGTTTAATCTTTCCTGCGCTCCCGCTTGAGGAATGGGAGGATACGAAAAATACGCTTCATTTATACTTTCAGATCGTGGGCAAGATACGGCTCGCGCTCTTCCCCAAAATGAATCACTGGTGGCATGTGACCCTGTACCTATCCCCGCGGGGTATTACGACGAGGCCGATTCCGTACGGAAATATATTATTCGAGATTGAATTCGATTTCATAGACCACAGATTAATCATAAGAACGAGTACCGGATCGGCAAGGTCTTTTGAATTGAATGCTTTGCCGGTCTCTGAATTCTACAAGAGACTATTTTCTTCATTATCCGAACTGGGTGTCAGCGTTTCTATAAAAGGAGAGCCTTATGATGTTCCATTCAGCGATAAGCCGTTTGAAGTTGATCGGGAGCACTCATCTTACAACAGGGAATACGTCCATCGCTACTGGACAGCACTGTTTCAAGTGAATTCCGTATTTGAGGAATTTAGGGGGAGATTTATAGGCAAAAGCACTCCCGTTCATCTGTTCTGGCATCACGCCGACCTCGCGCTTACAAGATTTTCAGGAAGACCTGCCCCCCCTATGGACGGGGGAACGGTAGCGGACCGTGAAGCGTATTCGCATGAGGTAGTCAGCTTCGGGTTCTGGGCGGGAGATGAGAACGTAAGGGAGCCCGCGTTCTATTCGTATACGTATCCCGAGCCCGAGAACCTCTCGGGCCAGGCGCTCAGCCCCAAAGAGGCTTTCTGGAACACCGGGGGCGGCAATTCCATGGCCCTTTACATGTATAACGATATGAGGAAGTCGGAAAATCCGGAATCCGCTCTGCTTGAATTTTTGGAAAGCGCTTATCTGGCCGGGGCCGGATTGGCCGATTGGAGTATAGAGGACTTTGAATTAAAGAGCGTAAAATAGTTAATCACCGGGAAGATAGGGGAGAGGAGATTACATGGGGCGATGCTCGGTTCTAAATTACGTAACCGGAATGCCGGACCTAGGCAAGGGAGTATAATCAAAAGCCGCTTAGCTCTTTATTAACGACATTCGACTAAATACTTTGATTTTTTAAGAGTGGAATATGGGTGGAAAGATAAAGGGAATTCATCACATAACGGCAATTGCGGGAAACGCAGGTACGAACCACGAGTTTTATACGAAGGTGCTCGGATTGCGGCTGGTAAAAAAGACGGTAAATTTCGACGACCCCGGTACGTATCACTTCTATTTCGGCAATGCGGGCGGAGAGCCCGGGACTATACTCACCTTCTTTCCCTGGGAGGGTATCAGAAGGGGGAGGGCGGGGACGGGACAGGTGACGTCCGCTTCCTTTAGCATTTCGCAGGACTCTGTTGATTTTTGGCTGGAAAGATTCCGCAGCCACAACGTCACCTATAACAATCCTTCACAGAGGTTTGGAGAAGAAGTTATCGTTTTCCTCGATCCCGACGGGCTTAAACTCGAGCTTGCTGCCGATTCGACAGATAACGGCGTGAGTCCGTGGGTAATAGACGGCGTCACTGAAGAGCACGCCGTCAGGGGTTTTTACAACGCCACACTGACGCTTGAAGGCTATGAGAGCACTGCGAGTTTGCTTACCGAGGTATTCGGCTACAAGAAAACGGACGAGCATATGAACCGTTTCAGGTTTCGGAACCCGCACTCTCAGCACGCGAATATTATTGACCTTGTATGCCTCCCTTCAGGGCAGCGCGGCAGTGTGGCCGGGGGCTCCGTACATCACATAGCGTTCAGGGTCGCGGATGAGGCCGAGCAGCTAGAAATGAGAGAAAGGCTTATAGAACTCGGATTCAACGTTACCCCGCAGCTGGACAGAAATTATTTTAAATCCGTGTATTTCAGGGAGCCCGGGGGCGTGCTGTTTGAAATCGCGACAGACCTACCGGGATTTACAGTGGACGAGAACATAAACGAACTGGGAGAAAATCTGATGCTTCCCGACTGGCTTGAGGACAAGAGAAAGGAGATTGAAGGCGTTCTTCCAGCGCTTGCTTAAATCTCATGGATAATCCTGACCTGGGTTTTCATTATATATATATCCCGCCGTCAGGTCCCTCGTATGAAAAAACTATTTTGCTCCTCCACGGGACTGGCGGCGACGAAGAAAGCCTGATTCCGGTAGCGCAAATGATGCTGCCGGGAGCAGCGGTGCTGAGCCCGCGCGGAAAAGTTCTGGAAAACGGGATGCCCAGATTTTTCAGGCGGCTTGCGGAAGGCGTTTTCGATATGGAGGATCTCCGTTTGAGGACCCGCGAGCTGGCCGAATTTGTCAAAAACGCGACCGAAGCATACGGTATAAATCAAAAGAAATTAGTTGCAGCCGGATATTCAAACGGCGCCAACATAGCCTCAAGCGCAATGTTATCGTTCCCGGATTTAATCAACGCAGCGGTTTTATTTCACCCGATGGTTCCCTTCGTCCCTGAAAGTCTCCCTGATCTGTCTCACGTGGAAATTTTCATTACAGCCGGGACAAACGACCCTATAGTCGCGCCCGAGCAGTCAGAGGCTCTGGCAAAGCTTTTTACGGATTCAGGCGCCAGGGTGGAAGTATTCTGGCACAACAGAGGTCACAGCCTTACCCATGAAGAAATAATCTCGGCAAAATCATTTCTTGAGGAATCCCTTAAATAGTTTTTATCAACTAAATTCTTTGAGTAAGCTTATTTAAAACTGGGTCAGCAATGAGTAAATCCCAAGGGGGGCATCTATGATCGATCTTTACACATCGGGAACGCCGAACGGAAGGAAAGTCTCTGTCATGCTTGAGGAGATAGAGCTTCCGTACAAGCTAATTCATGTACATCTGAGCAAACTGGAGCAGAAGGAGGAGTGGTATCTTGAAATTAATCCCAACGGGAGAATTCCCGCAATCGTGGATCACGATAACGGCGGATTCACACTTTTCGAGTCGGGCGCAATACTGATATACCTGGCCGAGAAAACGGGAAAGCTCCTGCCTCAGGATATAAATGGACGCTCGACTGTTATTCAATGGCTCATGTTTCAAATGTCCGCAATAGGCCCGATGCAGGGGCAGGCACATGTTTTTTACAGGTACGCGCCAGAAAAAATCGATTACGCCATAGGTCGCTACCAGCGTGAGACCAAGAGGCTCTATACCGTGCTTGATACCCGGCTTGAGGGTAATGAATTCCTGGCGGGCGACTTTTTCTCCATTGCCGATATTGCGACCTATCCCTGGATAGCCGTACATAACTGGGCGGGCGTGGACATAGACGACCTTCCGAACCTGAGGAGATGGATGAGAACGGTGAGGAGACGTCCGGCTGTGAAAAAGGGTATGGATGTTCCGAAGTCGAGAAAAACGGACATATCGGAAGCCGAGAAGAGGGGGTCGAAACTTCTCGTCTAATTCTTCGCACGTAGCTCTGTCTGTTGTAAATACCTGAATTTACAATCCGGGAGGAGCAATTTTGAAAAATTTAAAAGCGGATGTAGCGGTTATAGGCGCGGGGACAGCCGGGATGGTCGCTTACAGCAGCGCCAAAAAAAATACCGATAAAGTGGTTTTGATCGAGGGGGGACAATACGGGACCACCTGCGCGAGAATCGGGTGTATGCCGAGTAAATTGTTGATCGCCGCCGCCGAAGCCTCGCACTCGATTGAAGAGGCGCCGGGATTCGGAATTTACACCAATGGGGGAAAAACTATCGACGGAGTTAAGGTTATGGAGCGGGTCAGAAGTGAGAGGGACCGCTTCGTCGGATTTGTCCTGGATAAAGTCGAGTCGATCCCCGGTGAATATAATATCAGGGGTCGTGCCCGGTTTCTGGACGGAAACACCCTTCAGGTGGATGACCATACAACCGTCGAGGCAAAGTCGATTGTAATCGCGACCGGGTCAAGCCCCTCGGTTCTGCCCATGTTTCAGGGGCTGGGAGACCGTTTGATAGTAAATGACGATATTTTTTACTGGAACGATCTGCCCGAATCGGCGGTCGTCTTCGGCGCGGGAATAATAGGTCTCGAACTGGGTCAGGCGCTCCACCGTCTGGGGGTTCGGACGATAATACTGAGCAAAGACGGACTCGTCGGGCCGCTAAATCATCCCGAGATAAAAAAATACGCCGCGAAGACCTTCGCCGAAGAATTTTATGTCGATACCGACGCCCTGGTTTACAGCGTCGAAAAGAATGGGAATAAAATTTCTGTGAAGTTCAGGGACCTCGAAGGCGGGGATCGTACCGAAAGTTTTGATTACCTGCTTGCGGCCACGGGCAGAGTGCCTAACGTAAAGAATCTAGGGCTTGAAAACACCGGTCTTGAGCTTGACGGGAGAGGGGTTCCGCTCTACGACCGTTTTACGCTTCAGTGCGGAGAAAGCTCTGTTTTCATCGCAGGGGACGCGGACAACCACCTGCCGTTACTTCACGAAGCCTCGGACGAGGGGCATATTGCGGGGGAGAACGCGGCCGCCTTCCCCGATATAAGGGCGGGGCGGAGAACGACGCCGCTTACGATTGTTTTCACGGAGCCCCAGATAGCTATCACGGGACAGGGTTATAATGAGCTCAAGGAAAGGGAAAATCTTTGCTTCGTTACGGGTAAGGTCTCTTTCGAGAATCAGGGCCGGAGCAGGGTGATGCTTAAAAACAGGGGTTTGCTCCATATATACGCTGAATACGGGAGCGGATTATTCCTGGGAGCCGAGATGTTCGGTCCGAGGGCCGAGCACATAGGGCATTTGCTCGCGTGGTCGCTCGAGAATAAGATGACAATATGCGATATGCTCGATATGCCTTTTTACCACCCCGTTATAGAAGAGGGAGTCAGAACCGCTTTGAGAGACGCGAATGAAAAGCTAAACATGGGTCCCGGCCTTTCCCAGGACAGCATAGAATGCGGGCCGGGGATTTAAGGCTTGTAAGTACAGCCGCTTAATTTCTCCTTTGATAAGCGACTCATTTGTTTCGGATTCCCAATCTAAGTAGAATTTCCAATAACTACTTGAAAAGACGGGAGGATCAACTGATATGAGACTGGAAGGAAAAACCGCGTTCATAACCGGAGGAGGGGAGGGCATAGGGCGGGCGACGGCGCTACTATTTTGTGAAGAGGGCGCCAGAGTGGGCATAATGGGGCGGACGAAATCGAAGCTGGATGAGGTGGTCTCGGCGGCTGAAGGGCCGGGAGAGATTGTAGCACTCGAAGGCGACGTCTCGGTCGAAGAGGATGTTAAAAGTGCGGTCGATGATTTTTACGGACAGTTCGGCAGGATCGATATACTGTTCAACAACGCCGGAATACTCGAGGGAGGCACGGTGGTTACGACTACGGCGGATGTGTGGGACAGGACGATAAATATAAACGTAAAGGGTGTTTTCCTTGTGAGTAAATACGTGGTTCCCTATATGGCCAAGCACGGCGGCGGCTCGATAATAAACAACTCGTCCGTACTCGGAATGGTGGGAATGGAGAACTGCGTCGCCTATAACGCGTCCAAGGGAGCGGTGAGACAGATAACCAGGAGTATGGCGCTCGACCACGCCAAAGACAATATCCGGGTGAATTCCGTCTGCCCCGGCTATATAAAAACCAAAATGGACCCCGAGTTTATGGGAAATCCTCCCGACGCGGATGAGCAGCTCGATAAGATAGCCGCGGATATGATTCCGCTCGTGCGGCGCGCCGAGCCTGTGGAGGTCGGCCACGCCGTTCTCTATCTCGCAAGCGATGAAGCGAGGTATGTAACTGGCTCCGACCTTGTGATTGACGGGGGATGGACGACGCTTTAGCGAAATTGATTCCACAACGGATAGAAAAGGAATGATATGGACCCTGTAAGCCAGGGACTGGTGGGAGCGGTCCTGCCTCAAAGCGTTTCAAACAAAAAGGAGATACGGCTGGCGGCTCTTGTCGGTTTTCTGTCCGGGGTGCTTGCCGATATAGATGTTCTTATCCGTTCTTCGGAAGACCCTCTTCTTGTACTCGAATACCACAGGCACTTCACCCATTCGCTGATATTTATTCCCGTGGGCGGTCTGGTCGCGGCGGGGCTGCTCTGGCCCTTCATGAAAAAGCGCATGAGTTTCGGGAAGGTATATCTCTACGCGACCCTGGGATACGCGACCGCCGGTCTTCTGGACGCATGCACCAATTACGGCACGCAGCTCCTGTGGCCGTTTTCGGATTGGAGAATAGGGTGGAATGTCATATCCATTATCGATCCCGTCTTCACGCTCATGCTGGCCTGCTTTGTTGTGATCGCTGTTTTCAAAAACTCGCGTTATATCGCCCGGGCCGGACTCGCCTTTGCCGTTCTCTATCTTCTTTTCGGGCTTTTTCAGAGGGAAAGGGCGGAGGATTTTATGAGGACGATTGCCGACGGCAGAGGCCATGAGGTTGAGCGTATCACCGTGCATCCCTCGATAGGCAATCTCGTACTCTGGCGATCGATATACGAAAGTGAGGGGGAGTATTATGTGGACGCCGTCAGAGCCGGCCTGTTGTCAGGACCCGGAATTTATGAAGGCGGCTCGCTTGAGGCGGTTGAACTCACGAATAATTTTCATGACATTGATAAAAATTCGGTCCTTTACAAAGACATACTCCGTTTTCAACATTTCTCCGACGGTTATTTGGTCATACACCCCGATTATCCGAACGTACTGGGAGATCTCAGGTACTCCCTCTTGCCTAACAGTGTCAAGCCGCTCTGGGGGATTGAAATAAATATGGATAGGGAAGATCAGCACGTGAGCATGTCGGACTATGACAGGAATGTTACGGGGGATAATTGGCGCGCCTTTCTTAAAATGCTGCGCGGTGAGGAGCTGGATGAGCGGCATTAAAGCGCATATTTATCCGAATAGATAATCGTCCGCGCATCTTTTTACACGCTATTACGTCTTAAAATATTATAAACAACTATTCGGCTGTCCGTTCTAATATTGTTAGCCGGGTTAAAACTCAAGGAGGATATATGTTATGGAATTGAATGAGATACAGATGATGTTGTGTGAAGAAAGCAAATGGGATTTTTCCGACCTTAAAGCGCTGTTTTTGAACTGCACACTGAAAAAGTCGCCCCGGTTATCACATACCGAGGGACTAATGACTATCTCTAAAGCTATCATGGAAAAAAACGGAGTTTCGGTTGAGCTGCTCCGTCCGGTGGATTACGACATCGCATACGGGGTATACGGGGATATGACGGAGCACGGCTGGGATAAGGACGACTGGCCCGGGATTTATGAAAAGGTCCAGGCCGCTGAGATTCTGGTTATCGGTTCTCCTATATGGCTTGGGGAAAAGTCCTCGGTGTGCACAAAAATTGTTGAAAGGCTGTACGCGAATTCGAGCCAGCTGAACGATGAGGGTCAGTATGCCTATTACGGCAAGGTGGGGGGATGTCTTATCACCGGGAACGAGGACGGGGCGAAGCACTGCTCGATGAATATTTTATATTCGCTTCAGCATTTGGGATACGTTATTCCTCCCCAGGCGGACGCCGGATGGATTGGCGAGGCCGGTCCGGGGCCTTCGTACCTCGATCCGGGCTCCGGGGGGCCGGAGAATGATTTTACCAACCGCAATACTACTTTCATGACGTGGAACCTGCTCCACCTGGCGAGAATGATTAAGGACGCGGGCGGAATACCCGCTCACGGGAACCAGCGCTCGGAGTGGGATGCGGGATGCAGGTTCGATTATGAGAACCCGGAGCACAGATGATTTGCCGGACTGCTGAATCAGCTTACGGAGCTTATGGAAAAGGTATATTTCTACTGTGTATAATTAATACACACGGAAAGCGTATATGCCGATTTATGAGTTCTTCTGCAAAAAATGTAATACGATATATAAATTCTTCTCGCGCACAATAGACACCACGACTGTTCCGAAATGCCCCAAATGCAGGAGGGCAAAGCTCGAAAGGGTTTTTTCCTCATTCGCCACAGTTCGGAGCAAGGGCGAAGATTCCGGTCCCGGAGCGGATATGCCCGATATAGACGAGACCAAGCTTGAGCGCGCGGTTGAATTGCTGGAGAAAGAATCCCGGGGAATAGATGAGGACGACCCCCGGCAGGCCGCGGATTTGATGAGGAAGCTCACAGACGCGGCCGGTATTTCCATGGGGGAGGGCATGGAAGAGGCCATAGCGCGGCTTGAAAAAGGCGATGACCCGGAGGAGATAGAAAGGGAGATGGGCGATTTGCTGGACGACGAGTCGTTCAAATTCGATTCCAAAAAGAAGAAGCGCGGCAAGAAAGCCGATGCAAAACCCGAAATTGACGAGACCCTCTATGAGCTATGATTTTCGGTGTACAAAATTCATACGGGCAAAGAGCTTACATAATTACATATAGTAATTAAGCGGATTACCCGTATATCCAAACCTGCTTTAATCCTGTCTATTCCGAGAGTGTTCCGGGTTCAATATGCGTATGCTTCACCGGATTCGGAAACAGTATTTCAAGACGGAAAGGTCGCGGGGAAGAAACGTGTCCCTATTTAAAAACCTGGGCGCATTGCTCTTTCGAGGACAAAATAGGCTATAATCTTCATTATTCGTCAGGGGATATTTTTTAATTAATATCCAGTATATTTGAATCCGCTGTTTGTCTTCTATTCAGTGCTGACTCAGGATTCGTAAAATGACTTTTTCCTACAGCAGGCTTTTCGCGCCGATATTCATATTACTGCTCCCCACGTTCGTCGGATGCGGGCAGCAGAGACTGAATTTAACCCCCGGAGAGTATTCGGAAGAAATAAGGTTCCCTGACATATACGAAGATATATCTGTATTTGAGAAACCAGAGTGCACCACTTCCTCTGTTAAAGTCGGGCAGGGTTTACTCTGCGGAAATCAAATAGGCGCTTCCGGAGGCAAAGGGGCGGCCGCTTATCTGGGAATTCCCTACGCCGAGTCCACCGGAGGAGGGAACCGCTGGCGGGCGCCCGTGCCCAAAGCGGGATGGAGCGGAGTACTGAGAGCGACACGGCTCGGACCTTCATGCCCGCAGAATGCGGACCTGGATTATCCGCAGAGCGAGGACTGTCTCAGTCTAAACGTCTGGACCCCGTTAAACGGTGCGGATACCCCTAGGGCGGTAATGGTTTTTATATACGGCGGCGCTTTCGTGTTCGGTTCCAACTGCGATCCGACGTACGACGGCGCATACACAGCGGCGTATGGGGATGTAGTGGTCGTTAGTATGAATTACCGTTTGGGGGCGCTCGGTTTTTTAGCCGGGGTCGAGGATAAAAGAACGGGGGAGAAAATAAACGGCAACTTCGGTCTGCAGGATCAGATTCTTGCCCTCAAATGGGTGCGCGAGAATATTGAAGCTTTTGGCGGGGACCCTGAAAAAATTACGGTTTACGGCGAGAGCGCGGGCGCGATGAGCATAGGAATACATCTGGTCAGGCCTGAAACGAGTAAGTTATTCAGGGCCGCCATAATGGGGAGCAATCCTTACGGCGTGCCTTATAAATCGCTCAAAAACGCGGAATCGATTACTAAAAGATTTGCTCACAACCTGGGGTGTCCGAAGGACGATATAGAGTGTATGAGGGGAAAGCTTCCCGCCGTGGTACTGTATGCGCAGCAGCAGAGAAACCTGATATGGCCCTCGGTTTTTAACGGCTTGCGCGATCTTCTCGCCTGGTCTCCGGTCATAGACAGGGATTTTTTAAAGGGCCAGCCGCTTGAAATGCTGACAGAGGGCGCAACGGACAAGCCCATTATTGTAGGGACAAACCGGAATGAGGGTCTGCTCTTTGTCGAGAAGACGAAATCCACCCTTCAAGTCGGGGAGATATCCGACTTCGAGTACCGGCTTGCAATAGATTTTATCTTCCGCGACAATGAAATCCGGGAAAAAATATATGAGAACTACCCGCCGAACAAGGATCGAAACGCGGAGATTATTTCAAAAATAATTACCGAATACCTGTTTACCTGCCCGAACCATTACGCAGCATCAGATGGCTCTTCACGTGCCTGGTACTATCTATTCGACCACGTTTCCTCTTTTAATTTCTGGCCGTCCGTTCCGGCTTGTAAAGATGCGGTGTGCCACAGTGACGAGCTTCCCTATGTTTTTCACACGGCTGCTGAAAGGGGGGATAGCTTTACCCCGCAGGAAAAACTCCTTTCCAATCTCATGGTCGGTTACTGGACAGATTTTGCAAAGTATCTCCGCCCCGATCGGTCGGGCAGCGAGTGGCCGCCTTACATGCCGGGCTCCATGAAGCTTGTTTTCGTGACACCTGTAGCCCAAATTAAAGCCGATGATGAGAAGAATGCGGACTGCGAGTTCTGGGACAAGATCGGCTACGACCTCACAGGTTCTTTCTGGGGTTTATTCTGATCCCTCATCGGCCTGCCGGTATTTATTGAGCAATATATAATCCGTATTTCATTTTTATATTTTATTTGCGGCTATCCATACGAAGCAGTAGAATTTGTGAACCTGCTTATTTAAGTTTCGAGATACATAAAATCAAACTTACGTTATGATAAAGAAATTTATTATTTACATCCTGATATTATATTTATTCACTGGGACTTATGCTCCATACGCAGCGGAAGAGACCGTAGAAAGCGGCGACCCCGATTCATTTTATAAGAGTTTTACTTCTCGCGAATATATGACTGGCAGCTGGGGAGGATTCAGGGACAGGCTGATTGAATGGGGAGTCAGGCCCACTGCTACATACGATACAACTGTTCTTGGAAACCCAACAGGCGGAGAAAAAAAGGGGGTAAAGTACGCCGGGCTCCTTAACCTGTATCTTGATTTAGATCTTGAAAGATTGCTGGATGTCGGGGGGACGAGGTTTATGGTGTCTGGCTCATGGGCTTCGGGCGGGAGCCTGAGTGAGGAGGATATCGGGAACTTCTTCCCGGTGTCTAATATTTTTAGCGGCAGGTCGGTGCGGCTTTACCAGCTTTTCCTTGAAACGAAATTTTGGGATAAAAGGGTTACAGTAGCTGCCGGCCGCTTGGGGGTAGCCGATTATTTCAGTACCGCGGAGGTATTCGGTAATTACGTGAGCGATGCCTTCAATATGCATCCGGTAGGAATAGACATTAACGTCCCCGCGTATTTCGCCAATCCTGAAGCAAGCTGGGGGTCGCGTATGAAAATAAAGCCCGCCGATGATTTTTACCTCGCCTCCGGCGCTTATAACTCAAATCCCCGCGTGGGACGCGACAGCACCCACGGACTGGATTTCTCTTTTCGGAACGGTGTTATTCTGATTGCCGAGGCGGGTTATATGCCTAATTCCGAAGAGGGTTCGGGCGGCTTGCGGGGAGGATATAAGCTCGGCGCTTATTATGATACGGGAAAGTTCGAAGAACTCGCAAACACGGAGAAAAGCCGCAGGGGCAACTATGGGTTTTACGTCGTCATTGATCAGATGCTCTACAGGGAACCCGAGACTGAAAGCGAGGGTTTTACCGCCTGGGCTACCGTAACGCTAGCACCGGAGGAAGAGATTAATACAATCCCGTTTTTTCTTTCGTGGGGTTTTGTATATGAAGGACTTTTTCCGGGGAGGGACGAGGACAATGCCGCTTTCGGGATGGCTTACGGGGCGGTGAGCAATGATCTCGAAGGAAAGGACTTCGAGATAGCGCTTGAGGGGACGTATATATTTCAGATTTCCCGCTGGCTCGATATACAGCCGGACGTTCAATATATTGTTCACCCCGGAGGGAGCGGCAGTATTCCGAACGCACTCGTAGTTGGGGTGATGCTGTCGGTCGATTTGTAGGTTCGGCCTGTGTTATAAGGCACCAAGGTTCTGGAGGTTATGATTTATATTGTTTAAGATCAACGGACAGCCCGGCTATCCGATAACAATTACAGGAGGTAAACTGCATGCCGTCTTATATTCTTCCGCATTCAATTCCGCAGGAGGACAGAAGGCTTACGCTTATGTCTCGATTGCTCGATCCGAATACATGCTTTCGAATTGAGCAGACGGGGGTCAGAAGGGGGTGGAGCTGCCTTGAGGTCGGCGCAGGGAACGGGAGCGTCTCATACTGGCTCGCGTCTAAAGTCGGCCCCGGCGGACGCGTCGTTTCAGCCGATATGGATACGAACTTCCTTGAGCGCCTCAACCTGCCCAACCTTGAGGTCAGGAAACTTGATATAGTATCCGAGGCAATAGAGACATCCTCTTATGATCTTGTCTTCGCAAGGGCGATACTTCATCATCTTCCCTCCCGGTTTGACGTTATCGGGAAATTGGCCGGAGCCGTTAAGACCGGAGGCTATATAGTGCTCGAAGAACCGGATTTTCACCCTGCCGGGTGTGCCGAAAACGCTACATGGCGGGATTTCTGGGAGGGGATTACATCATGGGCGGCTGAAAAGGGCGTGGATTATTATATAGGAAGAAAGGTTGCGCCCAGGCTTCAGGAACTCGGCATCGAGGATATTAAGTCTCACGGTGAGACTCTTTTGTTTAACGGAGGCTCGGATGGGGCTGAATATTACAAGCTGTTTATAGAAGAAGTGGGAGCTGATTTGGTGGATACAGACTATGTCACACAGAATCTTATGGATGATGTCTTGGCGCTGCTTCAGGATCCCAGCTTCTGGTCTATGAATATATCCTTTATAGTTACGTCCGGGCGGAAGCCTGAGAAATAGATTATTTGAATTTACATTGGAGCATGGGAGGAAGGAGTTTAACCCCCCTCCCATAATTCTCACTGTTTAGCTGTCAGTCGTTTTCAGGCTGGAATATCTTTTTCAGGAAAGCCTGGAATTTTTCCCACGAATCCTTGTCGGCCTGCTCGTTGTATTCTAGAGGGAGATCAAACTTCTTCCCCTTTTCATCGGCTGACGGGTTGGTGAAGCTGTGTTTTACTCCGGGATATATCACCAAATCGTAGCTTGCGTTAGTGTCCTCCATTACCTTTTTGAAGGCGTCCAGCTGATCCTGGGGTACGAACGGATCGTCGCCGCCGTGAAATACTATTATATCGGCTTTAACCTGGGCGTTCTCCGGGGCGCTTGTCGGAAGAATACCGTGAAAGCTCGCGACACCGTCAAGGTCGACTCCCCTTAAAGCCATATTCAGGACGACCGCGCCCCCGAAACAATAACCTATGGCTGCGATGTGCTCGGGATCAACCGTCTTCTGTTCCTTCAATAATGTTAAAGCCGCCTGAAACCGTTTCTTTGCATCGTCGAGATTGGACATAACCTTTCCCGAAAGCTCTCCCGCTTTTTCGGGATGGTCGGCCGTCTCGCCGTCACCGTACATATCTACCGCGAGCGCGGTATAACCCAATCCGGCCAGCATATCCGCCCTTTTTCTGGCGTAATCGTTGTGACCCCACCATTCATGAACTACTAGAATGCCCGGCCTTTTGCCTTCGATGCTGTCGTCGTAGGCCATATAGCCGTTGAAAGTGGCGTCGTCGGCTTTATACTGAACCTCTTCGCCCACGATTTTGGCCTGGGATGCCACGGTGAAAAATGAGAATATCAAAATGAATACAATGCTGAGTACTTTCATACAAATCTCCTCCCTGTGTGGTATTGTCAATCTACCATAATTAAATGATAAAATATTCGATGTCAACTGAAAATTGAGTAATAATATGATTTCGAAAGAGGATTGACCATCATATGACACGGAAACAAATACTCACATTTATTGCAATGGGCATCGGGGTGGGAGTAATAGCGGTAGATATAGCCGCGATAAATGTCGCGCTGCCCGCCGTTGAAAAGGATTTCAGGACGACAGTCGGTACAATCCAGTGGGTAGTGAACGGCTACGCCCTTTCTTTCGGCGTGCTGATGGTTACGTGCGGCAGACTCGCGGATACTTTCGGACGCAGAAAAATATTTTTTATCGGCTTGATTATCTTCGCTCTGGCTTCACTGACCGGAGCATTATCTCAAAGCGCAGGTGTTTTAATAGGCTCCAGAGTCGTGCAGGGATTCGGAGCCGCTTTACTATGGCCGTCGGTCCTAGGAATCATATATTCCTCCGTTTCGGATGCACAAAAGGGCTTTGCAGTCGGGCTCATACTCGGAGCCGCAGGCGTGGGAAATGCGGCAGGACCTTTGATCGGGGGTTTTTTGACCGAATTCGCATCCTGGCGCTGGGTACTTTTCGTAAACGTTCCGTTATCTGTCATAGCCGGTATTCTTACCTACCTGGAAGTTGACAAGCAGCCTGTCGAGGGCGGCAAAAAATATGTTGATTACCTCGGTATAACAACGATTACAGTTTCGCTGGTTTCATTAATGTACGCTTTAAATCAGTCGACATCCTGGGGGTGGGGTTCTTACAGAACGATTTCGCTT
Source organism: Deltaproteobacteria bacterium (assembly GCA_040223695.1). Lineage (NCBI taxonomy): Bacteria > Pseudomonadati > Myxococcota > Myxococcia > Deltaproteobacteria bacterium. Next base: position 115,623 of record JAVKFU010000020.1, on the reverse strand, counting down.
ATTCTTATATTCGCTGTAGTTATGTTTTTGTTTGTCCGGATTGAAAGAAAAACCGAAGACGGGCTTATACCCCCTGACGTTATGTCCAATATTCCCTTTATGCTAACAGCGACAATAATGTTCACTTTAATCCCGGCATTTTTTGCGATGCTTCTCTATATGCCGCAATATTTTGAGAAATTTCTTAACTACTCTCCCCTTCGCGCCGGGGCCTCACTGGTTCCAATGTTATTTATGTTCGCGATAGTAGCCCCTATCTCCGGGAAGATTTATAATTTGATCGGGGCAAGGCTTTCGATTTTCGCAGGTATGATACTTACGTTTACAGGTACACTGGGCATCATTTTTTTGGCCTTTGGGAACAGCTATTACGGTTTTTTGCCCGGTTTGGTCGTTTCAGGAATCGGCCTCGGTTTTGCGGTGCCTTCGATTACCACTGCGGCGGTGAGTTCGGTGCGGGAATCGAGGGCGAGCCTGGCGGGGGGAATAGTTTATATGTTTCAGCTCGTTGGGGGGGCTTTGGGACTCGCCGTTATAACTACGATTTTTACGGACTTCGCGAAAAATGATCTTTTGAACCGAATTAAGGGAGCGGGAGTTAGCCTGTCGGATTCTCAACAAGCCGATGTGACAGGCTTTATTCTGGGAAGCGAGAGCAAGAAGGCTTTGCTTGACGGACTGGGGGCCGAAGAATTTCAGCAGGTATTGACCCATATCCATCACGCTTTCGTTACAGGAATTGAAACAGGGCTGGGTTTCGCCGCTTTTTTGGTTGCTACCGGAGCCGTACTGTGCTTTTTTGCCATATCGGATAAAAGAAAACCGTCCGGCTGAGTCGGAGCATGATCTTTTAGCCTCAAATTAGCACGGCTCGATACGGGTCTGGCGCGCGTGAAAGTATTATCTCAGGTTTTTCATTAATCCCATTATAATCACTAAAAAATTGATTGTGGAATGATACTTCGTTAGTTACTCTTAACTCTGTAAATATTGGTGCTAAATATTCATACTATACTAGCTGTCGGAATGTGTGAGTGAAGAACGTAAAAAGGGTTTCATACTGGCTGGGTTCGGGGATAGGGATAATTGTGATTCTGGCTGCAGTTTCCTTTCTTCTCGCCAAAAAGTTCGTTAACCGTGAGCATATGAAGGAGGAAATACTGGCTTTCCTCTCGGATAGAATCGACGGCGATGTCGAATTTGAGAACGTTGATATTCGTTTTTTTCACTGGCCCCACGTCTATATAAAAAACGGAAAAATTTCGGTTCCCGATAAGCTCGAGGGGAGCTTTGAGACCCTCGTGGTTTATCCCAAGCTTCTGCCGCTCCTGGAGGGGAAAGTTGAAATCTCCACACTCCGGGTTAACAAGCCCAAAATAGAGCTTTACATAAAAGATGAGCCCGAGGAGGGAGAAAGCACCGAAGGGTATGCCCTTTCGTTTGAGGATTTAAAACAACATATTGTGCGGTCCCTTGGTTATCTGGAGGCAGACGACCGGGGGCTCAATGCCGAGATCAAAAACGGCGTGGTCGTGCTCAAGAAGGACGGAACCGACGTCCTTTCGCTCAGCGGCTTAAATGCTTCAGTGTTACTTCCAGACGATGAACTAATCGTTAAAATGTCAAGCAACTCGAGCTTCTGGAAGAAACTTACCCTGAACGGCAGCATCAACGTCAAGGATTATAGTGGAAAGGGTGAATTGGTTGTGAACGGATTGGAGCCCCACAAAATAGTGGAGTTCTCGATTCCCGGTAAAGAGCTTGTTTCCGATTCCATTATTAATTTGCGTACGAGATACAGAACGGAGGGGCTCCGGACTCTCGACGTTATCTTGGATGCCTCCGTTCCGAGACTCACTCTGGTTCAACATAGTGAGAATTTGAAAGTTGGTGGAGAAAATATCAGTGCCGAATTGCATGTTGATGAAAATAGAATCGAATTGGAACTAAATAACGCCGATCTGACTTATCCGGAGCTGAATCTATCCGGTAGATACGAAATTGATAAAAAGGCGGAAGTCGAAAAATTGTCTCTCAGGGGCCTCAATGTAAATGCAGAGTCGGTGAGGGAAAGCGCCCTGTTTGTCGCAGGGGAGAACGATATTGTGGATATAATTTTTGAGGTTGTCAGGGGAGGTACGGTGCCTGAAATCACTCTCGAGGCGTCGGGGAGTACTTTCAGGGACCTCTGGAGGCAGGGGAACTTCGTTATAGAGGGAAACATGGTCAACGGGAATATATATATTCCCGTAGCCGAATTCGATATAGTAGGGGCGGAAGGTGACGCCGTTATTAGCGACGGGACTTTAAAAGGCACCAATCTGAGCGGAAAACTCGGTAATTCCCTGGGTTACGACGGCGCGTTGTTAATAGGCACGGACGGATCCGAGGGGCCCTTAAACCTTGAGATTATGATTGACGCGGATGCGGCCGAGGTTCCTCCAATACTCGAACAGTTCGTGCATGATGAAATATTTTTAAATGAAATGCGCCGCATTAAAAACGTCAACGGAAAGGCAAAGGGGAAATTTGTTCTGGGGGACCGGAAAGAATCCCCCGACCCCGAGGTCTATGTTTCCGGATTCGATATTACCGCCGACTATGACCGGTTCCCTCAGCCGCTCAGCGTAGAGGGCGGGAAATTTGATTATGCCGACCAGAAAATCGATGTAGAGGGTCTAAAGGTTACAACGGGCAAGTTATCGTCCCCTGGGTTTTCGGGTTCTTTTAAATGGAAAAATGAAAAGTCCCTTCACGCGGTCTCAAAAGATACAAAAGCGGATTTGAGCGAATTATTCCTCTGGCTTTCTTCAATCGAGTCACTCAGGCCTCATCTCACAATTATCGAATCCGCCGGGGGATCGGCATATTTTTCCTCCGTCTCGTTTACAGGTCCGTTGTCCGATCCTGCCGGTTGGCAGATTAATGCTGAGGGCAATGTGAGCGGAGTGGATATAAATATTGACGGGTTGGATCACCCGATCAGCATCCCGACTGCAGAAATTAAATCGACCAGCGGTGAACTGTCGGTATCAAAAGCGGCTATCGCCTCAAAGGACAGTTCCGTTAATGTTGAAATGGTTCTTAACAACTATTTTACGAACTTCTTTGAGCTGAACATGGATTTTGAGGGCACTCTGGGTCCCGCGGCCATGGATTTTCTGTCAAAGCACGTGAAACTCCCCGAGGAACTCGTATTTCCGGGTCCGATATCGATTTCCGACTCCAGTCTGGTTTTTAAGAAAAACGGCAATGGCGGAGCCGAACCGGCGGTAAATGAGCCTGCCGCGCAAAATCACCGCCCCGCGGATGAGATAGATTTGAACGTAAACATCCGGGCGGACGCTCTCGAATGGAAGGATTCCGAGAAGGTGGATTCCATTGAGAAAGAAATTAAGACTGAAAGGCGGAACGGATGGAATTCACCTCTTGGCGGCAGGGTCAGCGTGAAGTCCGAAAGCTTCAAATTCAAGGGTTTAAACTGGGACTCCCTCGACGCGATGATTTCTTTTCTTGATAATAGCATCGATATCGACATAAATGAGGCAAACCTGTGCGGTATCTCAACACCCGGCTTGCTCAATATCTCTCCTCCGAGTCTCAGCTTTGAATTCCGGCCCTTCACCCGAAACGATAGTTTGGCAAACGTGCTCGAATGTCTTTTAGACAAAGCCGGGATAATCTCAGGGGATTTCGATTTTAACGGTAAAGTTTCTTCCCAAAGCGAATTCGGCGAGGTGACCAACTCGCTCGAAGGCGGTGTGGAGCTCACGTCCAGTAACGGTCGGGTGAAAAAGTACGGCGGGGTTGCGAAATTTTTCTCATATCTTAACTTCGGAGAGCTGTTTCGAGGAGACTCGCCGGATTTCGACAAGGAAGGGTTTCGATATGACAACCTGGTAGCGAAGGCCGATATTAAAGACGGCAGGGTTAAGATTACCGAGGCCGCTATGGACGGCCCGTCCCTCAAGATCGTCTGTGAGGGTTACATAGACCTGGTGCTCAAAAAGCTCGATCTCCAGGTTCTCGTAATACCTGTAATGGCGGTAGATTCCGTGATTGATAAGATACCCCTCGTCGGTTACGTCCTTGGCGACAAGTATGTTTCCATCCCGGTTAAGGTCACGGGGGATATATCCGACCCCAAGATCGAGGAGCTATCCCCTTCGGCGCTTAGATTCGGACTCCTGGGTATTATAAAGCAGACCCTGAATATTCCTGTAACATTGATAAAACCGCTTAAGAACAAAGATAAATCAAAAGGGGATACGAATGAGAATGAAAAGGAGTAACGGTATTTTGCCGTATTTACTTTCGGGTCCCGGTCTCACTTTTCATTGAAAAAATCTCCGCGCTTACTCCAAAAAGAGTAACCCGTCTATTTGTTTATCATAAGAATCAGAGCTATTTTTTTTTCAGAATATCCCGTATTTCGGCTAGCAGCTTTTCTTCGTTCGACGGTTCGGGCGGCGCCTCGGGCTTAGCCTCTTCTTTTCTCTTCATCTGATTGATAGCGCGCACGAGTACAAATACCGCGAGCGCGACAATTAGAAAGCTGATGACAGTATTTATGAATGCCCCGTAGTTTATCGTGACGGCACCGGCGTCTTTGGCGTCTATCAGGGCGGCGTAAGGACCCGGCGGCGTCCCTTCCTTGAGTACTAGAAACAGGTTGGAAAAATCCACGTTTCCAAGAATAAGACCTATGGGCGGCATGACAACGTCATTCACAAGGGATTGAACGATTGTCCCGAAGGCTGCTCCGATTATGATACCGACAGCCATATCGACCACATTCCCGCGCATGGCAAATTCTTTGAATTCTTTAAGCATTGTTCATCTCCACAGGAATCTATTGGTTTCTATTATCACACATCGGTTTGAAATATCAATGCCGGATTTCGTAGATATTGTTAACGGTTGGACTCACGAAAAAAGGACTGATAAAATATTCCTGAATTCAGCTCAATTGTTCCGATGAAAAGTCAAAACCGTGTTGAGATTACATATTGCAGACAATGCCGGTGGTTACTCAGGGCAACCTGGATGGCGCAGGAGCTGCTCACGACTTTCGACGAGGAAATCGGCGAAGTAGCTCTCGTTCCGGGGACGGGGGGCATTTTCGAGGTCAGTGTTAACGGCGCACTCGTGTGGTCCAGAGAAGAGAAAGGCCGCTTTCCCGATATCAGGGAGTTAAAACAGTGTGTGAGGGACCGTATCGCGCCTGAAAAAACGCTCGGACATTCGGATAAATAAAACGAGGGGTAATAGTGTGTTCGGTTATATTAATCACCTGAATAAGCTTTAGAAACTGTGATAAATGTATAATATTTCCCTATGCCAGTATATCTACTGAACGAGTCGCTGATTTTTCCTCACCCGATGAACGCCGAGCCCGGCGGGCTTCTCGCGGTGGGAGGCGACCTTAGCGTCGAGAGGCTCCTCCTCGCATATCGAAACGGAATTTTCCCGTGGTATTCAGAAGGCGACCCTATTATGTGGTTTTCCCCCGACCCGCGGCTTGTGCTGGCTCTGTCCGATCTTTATGTATCAACGAAGCTGAGGAAACTCATCAGGGCAAACACCTTTGACGTAAGATACGATAATTCATTTGAGGAAGTGATTACGCTGTGCGCGAATGCGAGCCGGAAGGGGCAGGACGGCACATGGATAACCGATGATATGATCGATGCCTATATCGAGCTTCATCAGGAAGGATACGCCCACTCTGTCGAGACATATTATGAGGGCAGGCTCGTCGGCGGTTTATACGGTCTATCCCTGGGAGGGGCTTTTTTCGGGGAATCGATGTTTCACCTGATGAGTGATTCTTCCAAAGTCGCTTTGTATTATCTCGTTCGGAAGCTCAGAAAATGGGACTTCGATTTTATCGACTCACAGGTGTCGAACGATCATATGAAGCGTATGGGAGGCAGGGAAATATCCAGGGAGACCTTTCTCTTAAAACTGGGGGATGCCCTTGATAAGAAAACGATAAAGGGGAGCTGGGATGATGCGCCTGCTTTAAGGAAAGATCGTCTCTGAAATTCCTTTCCCGGCCACGAATTGCGTATATTACAAGCAGATTGACTTTACAGGGAGATGGAAAGATGAAATCGATTTTATGTTACGGCGATTCTATTACCTGGGGTTATAATCCCGCCGACGGGACCAGATTCCCTTTTGAGAAACGCTGGCCCGGAGTTTTACAGATGGAACTCGGCGATTCCGTGAGAGTGATGGAAGAAGCCCTTCCCGGACGCACAACTAACTGGGACAGTCCCTTTCTGCCGGACCGGAACGGGCGCAAGTCGCTCCCCATGGTACTCGAGACTCACGCTCCTGTAGATATTTTTATATTCATGCTCGGCACCAATGACCTATGGAAGGGATTTGAGTTAAGCGCTTCAGATATTGCAGCCTCCTGCATGTCCCTCGTCTGGACAGTACAGAAAAGCATGGCGGGGCCCGGATTGGGCGTGCCTGAAATTATATTTATCGCGCCTTACCCGCTCGGCAGGCTGTCTCAGTTCATGAAATTTTATTTCGAGGGGAGGGGAACCGTATCCAGACAGCTTGGAAAGGAGTGCAGGAAAGCGTCTGAAGCTGCGGGAAGCAGGTTCCTCGATTCATCAAAATACGTAAAAGCGAGCAAAATTGACGGTGTTCATCTGGATGAGCAAGAGCACGGAAACCTCGCGATAGGTATAAAAGAATTAGTAAAAGATATGCCTGGTTTTAATATATAACCCCGCCGGCGCGCAATAATTGAAAATTGCCCTGCTGCATGTATAATGAACTCGGTTCACAAGAAATATAGCTGACCGATTAGATAAAATTCCATTAGACGACGATCAATTTTACTGAATACAAGGAGGCTTATAATGAGCGAATGGAAGGTTACAAACCACGGACATCCCGATATCGAACCCTCTGCCAGCAAAAGGGCCATATTCATAGGTAGGTACCAGCCCTATCATATGGGGCATGTGAGTCTGGTGAGGCAGAAACTGGATAAAGGGGTTCCGTGTCTGATTATGGTAAGGGATATTCCGCCCGACCCCAAGAACCCGTTCACGACCGAGCAGACGGTCAGCATGATTAAAAAGTATCACGAGAGCAAGGGGGATGACGTGGTAGTGATGATAATCCCCGATATCGAGTCGGTTAACTGGGGCAGGGGAGTCGGGTACGAGATGAATGAGTATTTCCCGCCCGAGGATATAGGCTGGATTTCGGCTACCAAGATTAGAAGTGCCGTGGCCGACGGAAATGACGACTGGAGAGAGCTGGTTGACGAATCAATACAGGAAGATGTTGTGAGTTACCTCAAGGGAGAATGATACCCCGCGTACATTCCCGGTACAACAGGATTGAGACGGCCGTGAGGCCGTCTCTCGCTCCTTTCCGATCTCAAGGTAAGTTCTTGACATACGCCTCCAGTATATTCTCACGGATTCTTAAATCCCTTGAAGAGGATTGTTGTATAGTTTTAAGTAGTGGTTTTTATCCGTTTACAGTACCAAAATCCGGATTAAATGGGTAAATTACAGTGTATCGATTTAAAACTCCCCGAAATATTAAAGGCCTGTAACTCATGCCGAGACTTTTGGTATTTCAACATGTAGCATATGAGATTCTCGGAACCCTTGACCCATTGCTCAGAGGCTCCGGGTTCAGAATCAAATACGTTAATTTCGAAAGGCATCCGGGCTTCGTGCCAAGTCTGGGGGGATACGACGGACTGATAGTCCTGGGCGGTCCTATGAATGTCGATGAAACAGGCGAGTATCCTCATCTGAATACGGAAGTTGAAGTGATAAGAGAGGCCATAGGGGAAGGGATGCCCATACTCGGTATATGTCTCGGCTCCCAGCTAATCGCCAAGGCTCTGGATGCCAAGGTAAATAGAAACAGCGAAAAGGAGATAGGATGGTACGATGTTCGTCCTACCGCTCGGGGAAAAGCCGACCCGCTCGTTTCCAATTTCTCCGAGGTGGAAAAGATTTTCCACTGGCACGGGGATACGTTTGATTTACCCGAAGGCGCGGAGCTTCTTGCCTCCTCCGAATTGTGCGGGAACCAGGCCTTTCGCTACCGGGACAATGTTTACGGTTTTCAGTTCCACCTGGAGGTCGATGAGCCGATGGTGGAGCGCTGGCTCGGTATTCCCCAGAACCGGGATGAGATAGAACGGACAAACGGAAAAATAGACCCCGAAAAAATCAGATTGGAAACACCGGAATATATCGACCGTCTCAAAGATTTAAGCGACAGGACATTCGGGGGCTTCATAAATTTATTCGGTTTCAGAAAGAAACGAAAAACCCTTCCTTCGAGGTAGGCCGAATGCTCATTTTCCGTTAGTATCGTTTGTCTTTTTCGAGCCCTGCTGTCTTCCGAACTTTCTGTAATTTTCCGCGAATTCTCTGAGCTTCTTGTCTACGAGGTAATTAACGGTGCCGCGCTTGTACTTTCCGCTCGCGCCCCTTTTGCCCGCTTCCCTGCCGGTAAGTACCTCGACTGCCTGGTCAATTGTTTCAACCGGATATATGTTAAATGTCCCCTTTTTTACAGCGTCGACAATTTCCTTCTTCAGCATCAGGTTCTTTACGTTCTGATAGGGGATAACTGCTCCCTGCTCGCCTGTCAGGCCCTTTGCCTTGCATACGGCGTAAAATCCTTCCACTTTTTCATTCACGCCCCCGATCGGCTGTATTTGGCCTTTTTGATTGACCGAGCCTGTAATCGCGAAACTCTGTTTTATCGGCACTTCAGACAGGCTAGATAGAAGGGCCACCAGTTCCGCGGCGGAGGCGCTGTCGCCGTCTATCATCTCGTAGCTCTGCTCGAACCCTATACTGGCGGAAAGGCTGAGGGGTTTTTCCTGCGCGTGGTTATTCCCTATGTAGCCGTTCAGAATGAGCACGCCTTTGTCGTGTATATTTCCGCTCAGTCTGGATTTCCTCTCGATATTGACAACCCCTTCAGTTCCCATATAGGTCTCGCATGTAATACGGGACGGTTTTCCGAACGCATAATCTCCCATATTGTAGACGGCAAGGCCGTTTATCTGCCCCGTTACCATGCCCTCGGTGTCAACCAGAATAATCCCCTTCGTTATAAGCTCGCGGATCTTCTCTTCGATCATGTTTGATCTGTATATCTTTTCCTCTATCGCCTTCTCGACGTGCTTTCTTTCAGTCAGCCCGTTATCTCCTTCCGCCTTCGCCCAGTAATCGGCCTCCTTCAGGATTTTCGTAATTGAGCCGAGTTGAACGGATAGTTTATTCTGGTCTCCCGCCAGTCGCGACGAGTACTCGATCAGGGCCTCCACGCCGCTTCTGTCAAACGGCGCGAGTCCGTCTCTGTCGCTGATGGATTTTATAAAGCACGAATACTGCGATAACGTGACGTCGTTTCTGTCCACTACCGAGTCGAAATCGGCTTTTACTTTGAACAGTTTCCTGAAGTCCTCATCATATGCATACAGCATATGATAGATATAGGAATTTCCCGCCAGAATGACTTTTACATCGAGCTTGATGGGCTCGGGTCTTATCCCTACGGTGCTTGAGAACCCGTACTGCTGATACACGTCTTCTATTCGTAATTCCTCGTTTTCGAGCGCTTTTTTGAGAGCGTCCCAAACAAAGGGGTATTTGAACAAATCCAGGATTTCAAGAACCACATAACCCCCGTTGGCCTTTGCAATCGACCCTGCTCTGATCATCGTGAAATCGGTAATAAGGGCGCCGAATCTGACCTCCTTTTCAATTGATCCGAACAGGTTCGTATATGTGGGGTGGGTTTCAAATATAACAGGCGCGCCTTGGGTCTTCGAATTGTCTATGAAAACGTTCACCTTGTACTCAGTGAATTCCGGCTGCTGCTGCGGCATTCTGAACGGCATAACACCGCCGCCCGCCTGCATTCCCTTATCAGGTAGGAAGTGATCGATGTTCTCTAGTATATGCTTTTGCAGCTGATCGAGGTGGTCTATTATCTCGGGATATATTTTGTATTTCTCACGGAGATTTTCTATGAGGTCCCGAACCGAGAAAAGCGCCACCCTCTTTTCGAGTTCCTTCAATTTTTCACCGGCTTCACTTTCGAGCTTTCTGCTGGCTTTTAAGGCATCCGCTACCTCGTTGTCAATCTTCTCTTTCCTGGCCTTGATTTCCTCTTTTGTTTTATCGTCAAGCGCATTATAGTTCTCCTGAGTGACCGGCTTGCCCTCGATAAGAGGAATCGTGATAATCCCCGTCGGAGAGAACTGAACCTGGATATTTTCCCCGGCGGCCTTCTTCTGAAGCTGCTCGAAAAGCTCGTTTTTTCTCTTCTGAAACTCATTCATTATATTTTGTTTCTCATCTTCAAAGTCCTTGCTTTCAAACGCGCGGGGAATATCTGTCTTGAGCACTTGCAGAAAATCATCCATATCCTTTTTGAAGAGCTTTCCCTTGCCGGTGGGCAGTTCGATTGCCTTCGACTCATTAGAATCCTGGAAATTGTACACATAGCACCAGTCGTTCGGTGTGGGCTCTTCCCCGGCAACTTTAGACAATATATTTTCTATGGTCGTGGTCTTCCCTACGCCTGTGGGGCCGACAAGGAATATATTGTATTCGCCGAACTCCATGCCGAGTCCGAAATTAATTGCATCTACCGCTCTTTTTTGTCCGATAAATTCCGTACACGGCTCAAGGTCCTCTGTGGTGTTGAAATTTAGTGGGCTTAAATCGCATTCACGGTAAACCTGCGACGCTTTTAATTTCTGTACCTTTCTCATTAGTAGTCCTCTCCCTGGGCATATAAACCAATAATTTCAATTGATAATTCAGTTCAGCTTAAAATACTACCATTATGTAAATACCTATCAAAACGAATTGAATTCCACATCGGTGAAACCGATATTGAGATTATTGTATATTCAGGGAAAGAGTGCAAGTTCTATTGAATTTGACTTTTACTACGCTGCGTGTTGCAATAAAAAACGAGATAAGATTAATTTCGGCATACGTAATCAACTAAATGGAGGCAATATGAAAGCAGCTGTTTACCATGGACTTAAGGACGTAAGGGTGGAAGATGTCCCCGACCCGGTAATAAAGGAGCCGTCAGACGTTATAGTGAAAATAACAAAAGGGGGCATATGCGGTTCTGATCTTCATATTTACAGGGGGCATTTCGAGCTCAATGAAGGCGATACGCTGGGACACGAGTTTGTGGGCCGCGTCGAGGAGGTGGGAAGCGGCGTCAAGTCTCTAAAAAAAGGGGACAAGGTGATAGGACCGTTCTGGATAAGCTGCGGCGACTGTCATTACTGTGAAAAGGGTCTTCATACATCCTGCGTGAAGGGGGGATGTTTCGGCTTCGGGGATATACTCGGCGGGCACGGCGGCTGTCAGGCAGACTATATAAAGGTCCCCCATGCCGAGGGTACCCTGGTAAAGACACCCGAGAGTTTATCCGACGACAGCGAGGACGAAAGAACGCTTTTCCTCGGCGATAACGTCTCCACGGGATACCACGGTGCCAATTCCGGCAACATACAGCCGGGGGATACGGTGGTCGTCCTCGGGGACGGCGCTGTCGGACTGTTTGCCACCTATGGCGCCACTCTTTTTGATCCCTCAAACGTCATCACCGTAGGACATCATGACTACAGGCTCGATATAGCGAAAAAATACGGCGCGACGACCGTTATAAACTCGAAGAATGAGGACCCCGGGGAGATGATAAGAGAAATTACGAACGGTCTCGGCGCTAATGTTGTTATTGAATGTGTAGGTAATACGGATTCCCTGCAATCCTGCTTTGAAATCGTCAGGCCCGGGGGCACTGTTTCCATAACCGGACTGTTCTGGGAGCCGTATCCGATGAACATGACCGATTTTTTCCTGAGGAACCTGCATCTGAGCGGCGGAGTGGCGCCTTCAAGGGCGTACATACCCCGGCTGATGAAGCTGGTCGAGGAGGGGAAGCTGGACCCGACACACGTTATCTCTCACAGGCTCCCGCTTGAGGAATGCGCCAGGGGTTATGAAATGATGGACCAGAGGATAGATAACGCCATCAAGGTTGTTATCGAAACCTGAACCTGAAATCTCAAGGGGCCGGAATCAAACCCGGTCCCGTCTATTTTTATTCTATGTTTATTATATAAAATTCGCGGCGTAGTAATATTGTTACTCTTGTTCTGCGGGGCAATTTGCAGAACCCATGTCTAGCTTTGCATCAGGCCCCAAAGGATATACTGGCTACCGGTATATTATATATCCGGCTTTTCTTTAAAAAAACTCGATTATTGTTTAAGATTATTCCCCGGGAAATTTATTTTAGTCGGTATAAATCGTTCATATGAAATAAAAAAGGGTGATTCGTTTGAAACGTCATTATGTATTTGCTTTGATATTTTTTCTGCTTGCAGTCATATCATGCGCTACTTCCGGCTCCCGGTACGGGGGTGATTCGGGGGGCGTCGCTCTTTTTCCTGTCGAGAGAGAGAACAAGTGGGGATTTATAGATAAAAAGGGCGACATCGTAATTCCGCTGAAATACGAAGGGGCCGTCGATTTTTCGGAAGACAGGGCGCTTGTCAAAAAGGACGGGAAATGGGGTTACATAAATGAATTCGATGTCATGGTGATAACGCCCGAGTATAAGGAGGCCCATACTTTCTCGGAAGGGCTCGCCCACGTGAAGGTGGACGGACGGTACGGATACATAGACAGGGTTGGTAAGGTTGTCGCTGATCCCCTGTTTGAAAAAGCGGAGCCGTTTTCCGAGGGACTCGCCAGTGTGAAAGTGAACGGCAGATGGGGTTACATAAACAAAGAGGGCAAAATGGTGATCGATCCCGGGTATGACAGGGCGTTCGGGTTCTCGGACGGGCTGGCGCTTGTGGTCGTCGAAGGCAAGGGCGGTTATATAAAAAAGAACGGGAATGTCTTCATCGAACCGGGGTACGATTGGGCCGAGGGATTCTCAGAGGGGCTGGCGTGTGTATTTTCCGACGGGAAATACGTTTATCTGGACAGGTTCGGAGAGGTCAGGCTCGAGACGGACTTTGAAGGGGCGAGGCATTTTAAAGAGGGCGCCGCCGCAATTATGAAGAACGGCAAATACGGTTTCATTAATAAAGAGGGGGTGATTATAGTGCAGCCTGAATTTGATGAGACTGGGGATTTCTCCGAGGGTCTCGCAAGCGTGAGGACGGGGGATAAATGGGGGTTCGTCAACAAGAGAGGCGAGATTGTGATCGAGCCCCGGTTCCGGACTGCAGTGAGCTTTTCCAACGGACTCTCAATAGTGGAGCTTGGGGGCGGAAAGTGGGCTTATATAGACAGGAATGGGGACTTTGTCTGGAAATCCTTCGATTGATTTTTATTGACGCTCTATTCCTCTTCAGACGCGAGTCTTTGCGGCTTTTCGCTTAATGTCTCTTCCCGTTTATTTCCGTTGAGCTTCAAAAGCCATCCGGTAGACAAGAAAATGAGCGCCATGCCCAAAAGCGTGGGCAACTCGAACACGTGATTCCAGATTATCAGATCGTATCCCGAGGCGAAACCTACCTTGATGTATCCTGCCGATGCTACGCTGGGCGCCTCCCCTATGGAAAAAGCCTTCGTCATTGCCAGCTGCCCTATTGTTCCGAATATGCCGACACCCAGCAGCATAGCAATTACGGTGGTATTGTTGAGGAGAGTCACGTCGACGCTTTCCCGCAGCATAAAAATTGATATTAAGCTCACGATCGTGGCCGTGCCTGAAAAATGGGTTACTATCACCCTCAGATCGATATCCCGCAGTTTGCGAAGGCAGATCATAACGATAGAGCCTGCAAACGCGGCGTATAGAGCGACCAGTCCCGCAAAATTATGTTCGGCTATGTGCGGGTGCTCAACCAATATAACCCCAGCCATACCGAAGATAATCGAAAGCCATATCCTTTTGCCGGTGAATTCCCCTATTAGATAGCCCGCCAGTATCGCGACCCATATGGGTCGCGTTTCCGTGATTACCGCAACGTCCGAGATGGGTAACATGGTTATCGCGTAAAAGGTCGCCAGCATTGCCGAGCTTCCGACGAGGCTTCTTACCCAGAGCAGCGGTCTGTTTAGAAGAAACGGGTTTAATCCCGCCCTGAGCGCAAGTCCGAACGCGATTACGAATGATATGAACATCCGTACAAAGACGATAATAAGCCAATCACATTGTTGCCCCAGCTCGTGGGCCAGCGCCGCCATTGTGGAGAAAGCGAAGCCGCCCAATACCATCCACAGGATTCCCTTGTTATTCGATCTGCCGAGAAAGCCTGTCTTGTTCGCGGACAATTCGTTCTTCATAGAGTTTCCAGTACCAACCCTTGCTTCTTCCAGCGGTTAATTTTATTTTTAGTGTCTGAAAGAGGAATATATAAAGTGATTACCGGAATATTATTAATATTTTACCTGAACAACGTCGGGGGCGTTATATTTGCTATTTATGCGCAAGACAGCCTGAATCCGACGGATCGAGGATAAAAGAGCGTGCGGATTATTATACGGGACATCGATTCAGATGAGTCCGTCATGCTCTGCGAGAAAATTCATTACCGTTTTGTTAAATTGCTCGGGTATTTCTATAGGCGGGACATGGCCGCAGTTCTTAAGAATGACAAGCTTCGAGTTCTTTATACTCTGCGTCAATATTCTTGAATACCTCGGTGGGATGAGGATGTCCTCCTCTCCCGCTATTATAAGTGTGGGGCAGCTGATATCTGAAATCCGTTCACTCAGGTCGTGCCTCATGCTCGCCTTTGCGAGATTGATAAACGTTTTTACAGGATTGTTTTGTATACTCACTTCTTTCATGACGAGGATTTTATCGATATTTTTTTTCGTAAATGCCTCCGAAAAGAGATAGGGGAGGGCCGCGTCGTATCTGAGGCTGCCGCCTCCCTCCTCCGCGGCTCTAATCCACGACTCTATAGTAAGCTCAAGGAGCTTGCCCACGTAACTGCATGTGTCCACGAGCACAAGCGCGCCTATTTTTTCAGGACAAAGAAGGGCGAAGTGCTGCGCGATCATGCCGCCGTTCGATAAGCCGATGATGTGGGCCTTTGGAATGTCCAGCTTTTGAAGAAGATTTCGCAGGTCCTCCGCGTGCATTTCCTGGGAATAAGGACTGTCGGGCTTATCGGAGAGGCCCTGGCCCCTGCAGTCGTATCTCAGAACGGAGTATTTTCCGCCGAACGGGTCTACCTGAAGCAGCCAGCCGTTTAAATCCATAGTCAGGCCGTTAATAAATACCACGATAGGTCCCCTGCCGGTTAGCTCATAGTTGAGACTAACGGAGTTTATTTTGACTCTAGGCATTGAATTTTTGAGCCCCGGCAACTTCCTTCAGAAGGTCTCTCAGGTCTTTAATTATATAGTCGGGTTTAATTTCGGACTCCGATGCCTCTTTCTCGTCTGTCGATCCGGAAAGGGCCAGTATCGTGGAAATGCCCGCATTCTTTCCGCCCTCGATGTCGGTGTCGAGGCGGTCGCCGATGATCGCTAATCTGTGCTTGTCTCTGTGGAGATTCTCCGCGAGCGCCACCTCGAACATTATAATTTCCGGCTTGCCCGCTACAACGGCCTTCTTGCCTGATGCGGTCTCAATACACGCCAGCATCGCTCCTGTCGCCGGAACGAGTCCTTCCTCGGTCGGATAAGCCGGGTCACGGTTAGTGGCGAAAAAAAGCGCTCCGTTTCCTATGGCGAGCGTGGCCAGCTTGATTTCTTCGTAATGGAACTCGGGGTGTCCGCCCATTATGACAAAATCCGCCTTCTTCGCCTCCTCACCACGAGCGAGTTTAAGTCCCGTAAGCTCGATCTCGTCTTTAAGGGCCCGGCTTCCTATAACGTACGCTTTCTTATTTCCCAGATCATCGTATTCCGACTTGATATGATAGGCGATCGCCATGCCCGAGGTTACTAAATCTCCGGGTTTTGTAAGGATTCCCATATCTCTCAGTTTCTTCGAGTATTCGGACGCCGTTCTTCGGGGGTCGTTGGTTATGAAGATAACCAGTTTTCCCATTTTTTTTAGCGTATTGATAGTTTCAGCCGAGCCCCCGGTGGGCTTTTCCCCTACATAGACCACCCCGTCCAGATCTATAAGAAAACAGTCGAATAAGTCAGCCAGTTTCATTTGGTTTTATATGCGCCGGAAAAAAGCTCTGTTGAATATCGTATATTTGGGCGGGCTTAAAAGAGTAATTATTAACCCCAGATATGTTTTTTCAGTTCCTCTTGTTTTGAGTCGTCGCTTTCTTTTTTATAAAGCGATATTACCTTCATCTGATCGTCCTGCGAAATCTCAACGCCGATCAGGTTTAAAACATCCACAGCTGCCTGCCTGTAACCTTCGTAGAATTCTTCAATCTCTCCCGCTGCTTTAACCGTTCTGGAGTCCAGATAAAGTGCTATTGCGGCGAATGAACGGGGAATCTTATCATCGATTTCAAGCTCATATCCTTCGAGCGGGCCTACAAGCAGGTGATTTTTCCACGCCTCGATTATTTTTTCTATATCTTCTTTATCCATCTTTATATTGTAACCGTTTATACCGGTGTTCATCAAGTACGAGATAAGCGGGTTTTCAAATCAAGGTAGGGACTGTCGTCGTGTAGTCCCGGGCAGAATATTGTTCAGCTGTTTCTGTCTTGAAGGAGTTTACTGGCGACGATGATATTATCCCTTCCGGCGGATTCGGCTATTTTAACGGCTTCGCTCAGGGTTATCTTGTCTGAAAGTGTTGCGAGCTTGAGCAGCATCGGCAGGTTTACCCCTGAGACTACCTCTATATTATTGTTATCCAGGAATGTAAGGCTTATATTGGAAGGCGTGCCGCCGAACATATCCGTTACGAGAAGTATGCCGTCTTTTCCCTTTACTTTCTTTATCGCATTTTTGATTTCTTGCTTAAAGGTTTCGAATTCCCTGCTCGGGTCAAGGCAAACCCCTTCCATTTTTACCGATGGGCTGGATGAAAGTACGAAGTTTACAGCCGCGATGAGCTCTTTTGCCAACTCTCCATGTGTTACCACCACAATACCTACCATTCCTCAATTCTCCTCAACTCTTTGATATATCCCTGTGTCTTATATTCGGTGAAAGGTGCTGAAAGTACTCCGATATCTTGTTTGCTATGACAACCGATCTGTGTTTTCCGCCCGTGCATCCGATCGCTATCGTCAGATAAGCCTTGCCTTCCTTCTCATATTTCGGTATGAGAAACGCAAGGAATTCCGTAAGTTTTTCGATAAATTCTCGGGTATCTTCTTTATCGATAATGAATTCCTCTATTCGCTTATCATGCCCAGTCAGGTCTTTGAGTTCTTCGATGAAATACGGGTTCGGTAAAAATCTGACGTCGAATATCATGTCTGCATCGTAGGGAAATCCATGTTTGTATCCGAAGGAGAGAATATTGACCATTAGATTCCGGGAAGTTGATTTGTCGAATTTATTTTTGATCAGCTCTTTTAACTCGTGTACGTTGAAGTCTGAAGTGTCTATATTATAAGTCGCGAGGTCCTTTAATTCCTTTAGCATTTCTCTTTCCCTGGATATCCCCTCAAGAATGTTGCCGTCTTCCGAAAGCGGATGTTTTCTGCGCGTTTCCTTGTATCTCTTTACAAGGGTGCTGTCGGATGAATCGAGGAATATCAAGTCAATAGGGTAACCTTTTTCTTTGAGTTTTTTGATTTCTTCAGGCGCCCTGTCGAAAAATATTCCCTCACGAATATCAATCGCGAGCGCGACTTTATTTATGTCTTTTTGTGAATCCTCGCACAGTTCTATGAATTTAGGCAGGAGGGTAAGCGGTAGATTGTCGATGCAATAATAACCCAGGTCTTCCAGAACATTCATAGCAGTACTCTTTCCCGAGCCCGAAACGCCGCTTATAATAACCAGATTTGTCATATAATTCCCTGTCAGGTCGGAGTTGATTTCAGAGATCAAATTTGAAATTTTCGGGCCGAATGAACGCCGCTCAGCTTCAATAGTTGATTTCTGGCCGCAACTTCTATTATAGTGGCTGTGTTCCTGCCCGGACTTACGGGAATTACTAAATAGGGAAGCTCGACTCCAAGGACCTTGTAATTGCTGTCGTCAAGACCCAGCCTGTCATATTCGGCCTCAGGGTCCCAATGAACGAGTTCGATCACCATGTCGATTTCTCTCTTATCCATTACAGAGGTTGTACCGAATAAATCTTTTATATTAATTATACCCACACCCCTTATTTCCATCAGGTGTTTAGTTCGTTCAGGCCCGCTTCCTACCAGATTTGATGATCCAACTTTCCTTATTTCCACAATGTCATCTGAGATGAGTTTAGAACCTCTGTTAATTAAGTCAAGGGCGCATTCGCTTTTGCCTATGCCGCTCTTCCCGAGTATCAGAACGCCGAGACGGTGTATGTCCATCAACGCTCCGTGGGCTGTAGCGAACGGGGCCAGTCTTTCTTCGAGAATTTCCTGCAGCAGTGAGATAAGTTTTCCCGTGTAGAGTTCTGTGGTAAAAAGGGGCATTTTTCTTTTATTGCAGGAGGCGATGAATTTATCGTCCGGATTTAGCTCCTTAGATACGATGAAACAGGGTACATCCTGAGTCGAAAGGCTCGTTGTAACCTTTATTTTTTCCTCATCCTTAAGTTTCACGAAGTAAGATATTTCGGTCTTGCCCAGTATTTGTATGGTCCCGTTATCCAGCTTTAAGTCCGGATCCAGCAATCTGAGGCCGGGTTTTTGTATTCTGTCGGACTTAATTTCACGGCTAAGGCCTTTCCGGCCCGCAATTATCTTTAGCTGGAGTTCCTGTTCCCAGGTCTTGAATAGCTCCCCGACCCGGAGCTCGTTTACCATCTTAAAATTTCGCATCTTCCAAGATTATTGATTCGTATATCTCATCCACGGATACGGCGCTCATTAAATCTGCTCGCATCTCGGGATTTCTAAAGACTTTCGAAATTCTCGCCAGAAGCTGAATATGAGAGCCTACGGAATTTTCGGGAGCGATAAGGACTACAAACAGATGTGTCTTCTTTAAATCAAGAGAATCGAAATCAATTCCCGCTATGCTTCTTCCGAAACATGATATGATTTCAGAAATGCCGCTCAGCTTCGCGTGTGGAATGGCTACACCCGAGTCGACAGCGGTGCTGCAGAGCTTCTCTCGCTCCATAAGAACCTCTACCAGTCTGTCAGCGTTTATATTCGGATAAACGGTCGTAATCTTTTCCGCGAGTTCTTTTATTACGCCGGGTTTAGTTTGAGCATTGAGGTTCGGGATTACTGCGTTGCGTTCCAGCACATCGGAAATTTTCATTTTGTAAATTTAGGGTTCGATCAGGGTGATTTGCCCTCTTCTGTCGATATAAACAATGTTCATCGTGTCATTCGCGCTATTTCTAAAGGCAACGAAATTTGCATCCGACACTTTAAGCTGCAGGGAGGCCTCTTCGACGGCCATAGGTTTTTTAGGCAGTTTTTGAATTCTGATATTAGTCAGCGAGCCCGTACCCGGGTCGAGCTCGATTTTCGCCTGTGTAGCCTCTTCTTTGGTTTTGGCGCCGGTTCTCCGCTTGGAAGTTATCTTTTTGTCCGTTTCCTTTTTAAGCTGCTTTATTATTATATCTATAGCGCTGTCTATAGCGGTGTACATTTCGGTTGTTTCAAAAGAACTGGTGGTTTTCAGGCTTTTGCTGTTAATCGATATCTCTGCCGTGTCTCTGAATTTCTCCGACCACAGTACAAACTTAACCTCGCAGCTATTCTTGTCGGACTTCAGATATCTTTCAATTCTTTTGGATTTTTTTATCGCGTAATCTTTGAGTTTTTCCGGGTCCTGGTTATTGCCGATGTGTCTAGTGGTCACAGTCACTTTCATCTGTTTTTTTTCCTTTTCTGGTTTGCTCTGACCGAGGAAGAAGGTATTTTAAGTGTTTTTCTGTATTTTGCAACAGTCCTTCTGGCGACTTTAATATTTCTTCTCTCAAGGATTTTTGATATATCTTCATCCGAATAGGGGCTTTCGGGCATTTCACCGGCAATGATTTCCTTTATCACCGCTTTTACTTTTTCGAACGATACTTCCTTGCCGTGCGATGTCTCTATCTTTCTTGAGAAGAGCGACTTAAGCTCGATTGTGCCCTGCGGTGTCTGTATATACCTTCTGCTTGTAATACGACTGACAGTTGACTCGTGAACGCCCACAGCCTGAGCTACGTCTTTGAGGATAAGGGGTTTTATATGCTCCTTCCCATGTTCAAAAAAATCTTTCTGGACGTCGACAATTTTTGTGATGATTTTCTTTACGGCGGCTTCCCTTTCGTCAAGACACTTCATTATCCTCTGCGCGGCTTCGATCTTCTCCCTTATGAACTGTTTGGCGTCCGGGGGCAGGGTCTTTTCCTTTTTCAGTAGATTTCTGTAGTAGTTGCTGATCCTGACCTTCGGGAAGTCGCGGTTGAGCTGCACCTGAAGCTCGTTGCCCATTTTGTACACATAGAAGTCGGCGACAATATATTTCTCCGCGTCTCTTTTAAAAAACGGCCTGCCGGGTCGGGGCTCTAGAGAGGAGATGACTGAAAACGCGTCTTTAACTTTTTCTACGGGCAGTCCGAGCCTTTCCGCCATTTCGGGCAAGCCATTTTTATCCATATCCTCTAAACAGTTATCAATCAGATTTAGCTCGACGCTGTCCTCTTTATATCCCAAATCCAGCGCCTGCATCCTCAGGCACTCCCCGAGGCTTCTTGAGCACGTTCCGGTGGGATCAAATGTGGATTGAATAGTGTACAGGACCTCTTTGATTTTTTCCTCCAGCATCTGCCTGTCAGTAATTGTTTCGGTATCCCGGCTCTTCCCGTTTTCATCTTCCTGGGGTTTATGCTCGGATTCGCTATCCTGGTTTTTCGTCTCTTCCAGATAGATATCCGCAATGCCGTCGATATCCAGCTCAAGATATCCGTCTTCATTCGTATTGCCTATAATTATCGATGCTATCTTTTTTTCTTCATGGGTAAAATCCGAAACCTCCAGCTGCCACCTCAGGTGGTCGGTCAGCGAATCCGTCGAGCTTACTCTGTTCTCCCAGGTGGCAGAATCATCGCTGTCGTCTGCGAATTCTTTCGAGGCGTAGTGGGGTACGTCGCTGCTTTGATCCTTGAACAGGCGGTCCTCGGCTAATTTCCCGAGGTCGATTTCATCGTCTGCTGAGCCGTTTTCCTTATTGTCTTCGGTTTCCTGCGTTTCCTCTAGGGTGGGATTTTCGATTAGCTGTTCCTCCAGGTAATCCTTAAGCTCAAGTGTATTCATCTGAATGAGCTTGAGGAAAAGCTGAAGCTCCTGCGTCAGGATGAGCCGCTGCTGAAGTACCTGCCTTTGTGAAGTAGTCTGGCTTAAATTCGTACTCATAATAAGCTCTTTTTATTTAATTTTAAAAACCCATCAAAATTCGTGCCATTCATGAATATTCTACAATCATAATATCTGTTTGTCTAAACCCCGCAGATTCACGAGCCCGGTTTAATTGTACATTATAAAAGGATAATCCTATACAAATTTGTTATGAAATTTCGTCCGTATATACTTATTTTTTTTTGACTGAGTCGGATAATTAAAATGGATTTTCATAACCCTGGAAAAATAATTATAATAGTCGGATTATTTATCACTATCATCGGGGCTTTAATCCTTTTCGCGCCGAAAATACCGTTTATCGGCAGATTGCCGGGGGACTTTTATTTCAAGCGCGGTAATTTTTCATTCTATTTTCCGCTCGCCACATCCATAATCCTAAGCGTAATTCTCACATTAGTCCTGAGTTTTATATGGAGGGGAAAATAAGGGTTATACCTCTTAGTGCTCCCGGGAAGGCGCAGCCCAGCTTCTTTGCCTGGACATCAGACTCTCGTAGCGGGTAATTTTGTCCTCATGCTGAAGAGAGTGAGCAATATCGTCGAGCCCCTCCAGAAGGCTCTTCTTCTTGAAGGGGTCTATATCAAAATGGGCGGACCATCCTTCTTCATCTGTAATACTCTGAGAATCCAGGTCTACTGTGAGTGTGTACCCTTTTTTAGAATTAACTTTTGAAAAGAGCTCTTTCACAAGATCCTCCGGAAGAACGATCGGAAGTATGGCGTTCTTAAAACAGTTGTTGTAGAAGATATCTGCGAAAGAAGGTGCTATTATCACCTGAAAGCCATATTCCCTGAGCGCCCAGGGGGCATGCTCACGGGAGCTCCCGCTTCCGAAATTATGACCGGCCAAAAGTATTTTAGCTCCTTGATAATGTTCTTTATTTAATTCGAAGTCGGGGTTCGGCGTGCCGTCTTCTTTGTAGCGCCAGTCGAAGAATAAAAACTCCCCGAATCCCGTCCGCTCGATCCTCTTTAAGAACTGCTTCGGTATTATCTGGTCAGTATCTACATTCATCCTGTCAAGCGGGGCTACGACTCCGGTAACTCTTTCAAGCGGTTCCATTCATATCACCTCTTTAAATTTCCTTTTCCAGCTCCCATTCCCTTATATCAACGAAATGGCCTTCGATTGCCGCCGCCGCCGCCATGACCGGGCTCACCAGATGCGTCCTTCCGCCTTTTCCCTGTCTGCCTTCGAAGTTTCTGTTGGAAGTGCTGGCGCATCTTTCTCCCGGCTGAAGGATATCCGGGTTCATGCCGAGGCACATGCTGCAACCGGCTTCTCTCCACTCAAATCCGGCATCCTTGAAAATCTTGTCTATACCCAGTTTTTCGGCTTCCCTCTTTACGAGCTGAGAGCCCGGGACGACCATGGCGCTTACGCCTGGCGCAACCCTTTTTCCCTTGACGATTCTTGCCGACGCCGTTAGGTCCTGAATACGGGCATTGGTGCACGATCCTATAAACACCCTGTCAATTTTGATATCCTGAATCGGCGTTCCGGGACGAAGCCCCATGTATTCAAGCGCGCTCACGGTGGCCTTCCTTGTGTTTTCGTCATCCATTCTAGCCGGGTCAGGCACAGCCCCCGTGACGTCTGTTACCATCCCCGGATTCGTTCCCCAGCTCACCTGGGGGGCCATTTTCGAGGCGTCGAGAGTTATGGATTTGTCGAATACGGCGCCCTCATCGGTACTGAGCTCTCTCCAGGCCTTTACTGCTTCGTCGAATTCCTCTCCTTCGGGGGCGTACCTGCGTCCCTTTACGTATTCGAAGGTTTTTTCGTCCGGAGAGATCATACCCGCCCTGGCGCCGGCCTCTATTGACATATTGCATATGGTCATTCTTTCTTCCATGCTCAGGTCTTCTATGGCTGAGCCGCGGTATTCAACCACCGTGCCCGTTGCGCCTGCGGTGCCGATGCGGCCTATTATGCTTAAAATGATATCCTTGGCTGTAACGCCGTATCCTCTCTCTCCCTCCACGCGCACCTCAAATTCCTTCGGACGGGTTTGTCTCAGGCACTGGGTCGCCAGTACGTGCTCGACCTCGCTTGTTCCGATCCCGAAAGCAAGAGAGCCGAACGCCCCGTGCGTTGAGGTATGGCTGTCACCGCAGACAATTGTCATTCCGGGTTTTGTAAGGCCGAGCTCAGGGCCTATTACATGGACTATACCCTGCATCTCTCTGTTCACTGTAAGCCCGAAGAGGGTTATGCCGAATTCCTCGCAGTTTTTCCTGAGCACCTCCATCTGCTGGGCCGAAACAGGGTCCTCTACAGGAAGGGACCTGTCTGTCGTAGGGACGTTATGGTCTTTTGTCGCGAAGGTCAAATCCGGTCTTCTTACTATACGATCGGATAGCCTGAGGCCTTCGAAAGCCTGCGGGGAAGTAACCTCGTGAACGAGGTGCAGATCGATGTAGAGGAGAGTGGGCTGACCCTCTTCCTCAAAGACCACATGGGATTGCCAAATCTTGTCAAATAGTGTTCTGGATGCCATTTTTGTTACCTTTTTTATTTTATCCTGATTTTAAAATTATACATGATAAAGAGTGACTGTTAGACCGGCACTCGTAAGTTCTGCTTGAATCTAAAATAAGTACCGACATCGGATTTTCAAGTCGGGCGTGCTCGGCGACCGGGACGAACCTAGGTTTTGAAAGCCGACTTTCCCGGGTAATTCGCCCCTTCTCCAAGTTCCTCCTCAATCCTTAAGAGCTGATTGTACTTTGCGATACGGTCGCTTCTGGAAGCAGAGCCGGTCTTGATTTGTCCCGAATTGGTGGCTACAGCTATGTCCGCGATCGTGGAATCCTCGGTCTCTCCGGAGCGGTGGGATATGATATATGTATATCCCGCGTCCTGTGCCATCCTTATGGCTTCGAGAGTCTCCGTGAGCGACCCTATCTGATTGACTTTTACGAGAATGGAATTCGCGACTTTTTCCTTTATACCCCTCCTGAGTCTCTTTGTATTCGTGACAAAAAGGTCGTCCCCCACCAGCTGTACCCTGTCTCCGAGCTCCTTTGTCAATGTTTTCCATCCTTTCCAGTCGTCCTCGCCGAGAGGGTCCTCTATGGAGATAATCGGATATCTGTCTACCCAGGCGCCGTAAAGTTTAATCAGCTCGTCCCTCCCTATCTTCTTGCCTTCTACGGTATATTTCCCGTTTTTAAAGAACTCGCTCGACGCGACATCGAGCGCAAGAGAGACGCCGTCTCCAAACTTGTAGCCCGCTTTCACTATGGCCTCTGATATGCATTCTATGGCTTCCTCGTTTGATTTCAGATTGGGGGCGAATCCCCCCTCGTCTCCGACTGAGGTCGAATAACCCTTTTTACGCAATATAGCCTTCAGGTTGTGAAATACCTCCACCCCGGCTCTGATCGCCTCGGAAAAGGAATTAAATCCGAGGGGAACAATCATGAATTCCTGAAAATCGAGGTTGTTATCCGCGTGCGCTCCTCCGTTTACTATGTTCATAAGCGGTACAGGGAGGGTATTGGCGTCAACACCGCCCAGGTACCTGTAAAGAGGCATTCCGAGGGAGTTTGATGCGGCTTTGGCCGCTGCCAGGGAAACCCCGAGAATCGCGTTTGCCCCGAGCTTCGATTTGTTCTCAGTGCCGTCGAGATCGATCATTATTTGGTCTATGATTTTCTGGTTTGTGACTTCGGCGCCGATTATTTTTGGGGAGATGATTTTATTTACGTTTCTGAGTGCTTTTTCGACCCCCTTTCCCAGGTACCTCTTTTTTACGTTATCCCTCAGCTCGATAGCTTCGTGCTCTCCGGTAGATGCTCCCGAGGGGACAGCGGCCCTTCCGAATGAGCCGTCCGCACATGATATATCCACTTCAACAGTGGGGTTGCCCCTTGAGTCGAGAATTTCTCTTGCATGGACTGAAGCTATTTCTGCCACATTACTGCCCTCCGGGATTGAGATTTTAACTAGGGGAAATTACCATAGGAGTCGGGACCTATCAAATAAATAGTTCTTTCGTGTCAATCTAAGTTCACAGGACGGGTAAACACTGTTTATTTTTCTCGCCGGATTATCCGGGTCCGGTTATTTTTGAATCCCTTTTTATCCCAGTTGGAAATATGGCATTAGTTCGGTAAAATCTTCTATTTCAAATAAAATTCACAAGGGAAAATTATATGAGAATTATTCGGAATTTGAAATCCAGATACCGTGTTACCCTGTTGACTTTAATTTTACTTATAACTTCATGCGCCATAGGCGACGATACCCCGCCCGCCAGGATAACCGACCTTACCTCCGATGTTGTTACCAGAGTTCTCAGCTGGACTGCGCCCGGCGATAACGGAAACAGCGGAAGGGCCACAATCTACTTCCCGAGATTTTTGGATGACGAGCAGGTGGCCGAAATACTGGGCGTGCCTAACCTGGACGGCGTTCCGTTCGTAGAGATCGAAGCCGCGGTAATAGAAAATTTCGATGATGCAACTCAGGTGCCCGATTTTGAGCAACCCGAGCCCGCAGGAAGCCCGGAAACCTTTCTGACGCCCAGGCTGGATATAAGCGGTGAGACCTCATATTTCTATTCAATACGAACGAATGACGAGGTTGGTAATTCATCGAAACCTTCGAATGTCGCAGAACTCACAACTCCTCTTCAGGACATTACGTATGTAAACCAGGAACCGGGAAGCTGCCTCGGAGCATCCGTAACCGGCGCTAACTTTAACGGAGACCTGGACGACCAGAATTTAGAAATAAACGATATAGCCGTAGGCGACCCCTGCGCGGGAAGGGTGTATATATTCTTCGGTCAGAACGACTTAACGGAGGATGGAAGCACCGTGATCGACGTTTCGAACGCGGACGTTACCGTCATAGGCAATCCCGCTGACGGGTTCGGCGCGTCGCTCGCAAGCACACCCGATTTCGAAGGGGACCCGAGGGCGGATGAGCTTGTTGTAGGCGCCCCCGAGTTCGACGGCGGAAGGGGCAAGGTTTATTATGTCTTCGGAAGCAGAGATCTTCCGAGCGTTATAGATCTTGTAGGCGGCGACGTGGACCATCTTGAGGTAGTCGGAGAAAATCCCGGGGATAACTTCGGATTTTCGGTACAGAGCGGGGCAGGAATTCTAAACGGATCGGGGGTCATCATAGTGGGCGCGCCTTTTTTCAATGCCTCTACCGGAAAAGCATACGTCTTCAAAGGGCCTGATTTGCAACAGAATATCGAGAATCCCGCCTCGACGGCAACGGCTACGTTCACGGGACAGTCCGCGGGCGGACTATTCGGTTTTTCTCTGGCCCTTCTGGGAAGAATCGACACCAACAGTAGAAACGAATTCGGCATAGGGGCTCCGGGTCTCGGAAGAGCTTACGTGATAAAGGGAAGAAATGATCTTCAAAGCAGAGACCTTGCCACGGATACGACAGATGTGTTGATACTCGAAGGAAGCGCCGGGGATGAATTCGGGTTCAGCATTTCCGGCAACGGCGATATCGATGAGGACGGCGAGGGAATACCGGATGTTATAGTGGGAGCACCTTCAACCGATATGGGTAGTGGTTCCGTGTTCCTGTACTCCGGAGAGGTATTGAGAGAGTCTTTTGAAAACGGTACGGAACCGACAGTCGAAACCGAATTTACCGGAAGCGGCCCGGGCGACATGTTCGGATTTTCGGTAAGCGTAATTCCCACTCTTACCCCTGAGATTGTGGAAAAACAGAGAGATACGGCGATCGTTCTTGAGTTCGAGATAAGCAATGCGGATTTTGGAGTCGGCGCGCCGGGCAGCCCGCCGGGAGCAGCTTTTGTATTCTTCGGACGCGATGATTTTCCCGCGGTTGTATCCGCGGGGGAAGCCGATATTGTTCTTACAGGCGGTGAAGGCGATTCCGATTTCGGCATTGTGTTCGAGGGTCTAAGGGATGTCAACGGAGACCAGCTGGATGACTTCGGCGTCGGCGGTGAAGGATTTATGCAGATCGACTACTGAGGATTGCGAAATAGCGGAAGAATGTCTTCTACTCATACCTCAGAGCCTCTATCGGATCGAGCTTCGAGGCCTTGCGCGCGGGGTATATGCCGAAGAAAATCCCGATCAGCGCGGCGAATCCGAAGGATAGTAATACGGACTCAATCGATATCACGCTCTGCCATCCCGTAAACGAAGAAGCGATTTTAGAACCTACTACCCCGACTGAAATACCTATCAGTCCCCCCACAAGCGATAACATTATCGCCTCGATTAGAAACTGAGCCAGTATATCTCTCTGTTTAGCTCCTACCGCCATCCTGATACCGATTTCCCTTGTTCTTTCGCCTACCGAGACGAGCATAATATTCATGATCCCTATCCCGCCCACTATGAGGGAAATCGAAGCTATGCTTCCGAGAAGAACCGTCATTATGTTTGAAATCGTGAAAATTCTCTGAATTACGCTGAATTGGGATTTTATATAGAAATTATCTTCTTCCTCGGGGCCGATTTTATGCCTCTGCCTGAGAAGAACCTTGATCTGGGACTCGGCGACCGGAATGTCTGCGGGCTTCTGCACCGACACGGATATCGTTTCCAGGCTGTCTGTACCCAGGACTCTTTTTTGAAACGTCGTGTAGGGAACGAGAACTATGTCATCCTGATCCCTTCCCCCTGTCGTCTGTCCGAGGGAGCTCATAACCCCTATTACCCTGAAGGAGTTTTTACCTATTCTCACCGTCTTTCCGACAGGGTCTCTGTATCCGAACAGGTTATTGACTACGGTTTTTCCGAGTACGCAAACGTTTTCTACCCTTTCTACGTCTTCATGGTTGAAGAAAACGCCCGATTCCGTGTACCAGTCGTTTATAAATACGAAGTCCGGGGATGTTCCGACGACGACCGTAAACCAGTCCCTGTTGCCCCATACAATTTGCTCCGGCGCATCTAGCATGGGGGAGACGTATTTCACCGTGCTCAATTCTTCTATGGCCCTGGCGTCATCGGCCGTAAGCGTGATCGCGCTTTCCTGCACCCCGACGCCCCTTTTCCCCGGGTTGATAAAAAGCGATTTGCCCCCGAGGCTGGTAAGCTGCTCTTCTATCATCCTGTTTGCGCCCTGCGTGAGAGCTACTAAGGATATGACTGCGGCGACTCCTATTATTATTCCCAGAGTCGTAAGCATCGACCTGATTTTATTGGTTTTTATGGCTCTGTACGAAACCTTAAGGGCTGCTAGGAAATTCATTTGTTTTACGGTCGAGAGTAAATCCTGACTATTTTAATTCCGGCTCCCTTTTCTTTTTTCTTCGAACACGCATCCGTCCCTGAAAACTACGATTCTCTCCGCGTACTCCGCGATATCGTGTTCGTGTGTGATTATGATTATCGTTTTTCCCTGTTCGTTCAGCGCCTGGAATATATCCATTATCTCCGCGCTCGTTTGGGAATCGAGATTACCGGTAGGCTCGTCCGCGAGAATTATGCTCGGTTCATTGACTATTGCCCGGGCTATTGCGACCCGCTGCTGCTGCCCGCCCGAAAGCTGCGACGGGAGATGGCTCTCCCTCCCGTCGAGACCGACCCGTGATAACGCCTCGCAGGCAAGCGCCGCCCTCTTTTTTGTCGGCGTATTGTTGTAGATCATTGGAAGCTCTACGTTCTCAAAAGCTGAGGTTCTGGCCAGGAGGTTAAAGCTCTGGAAGACGAATCCGATTTTCCTGTTCCTTATATCGGCCAGTTCGTCACTATCGAGTTCCGAAACTTTATTGTCATCCAGATAATAATTCCCCTCGGTCGGCTTATCCAGGCAGCCGATTATGTTCATAAATGTGCTCTTGCCTGAGCCCGAGGCTCCCATAATCGATACGAATTCCCCTTCATCGATGTCGATCGAAACGCCTCTAAGTGCGTGGACCTGCACGTCCCCGAGGTTATATATCTTGTGGATGTCTTTCGTTACGATGACTTTGCCGTTTTCACCCATCCTTCAGAATCTCCTGGGCTGCGGAAGAAGGGATGAGTTGCTCCCCGATTTTGCGCCGGACCCGGCTTCGATGATTACATTCTGGCCCTCTTTTAAATCGCCCCCTACGATCTCCGTGTAGGTATCGTCGCTCACGCCGGGCGTGACCTGTACCGCTCCTATCTGTCCCTCGCCGAGAGGGATCCAGACAAAAGAAGATTCGGTCAGCTCGTCGGGCCTTTCCTTTATATTCGCGGAGGAGGGCGGGATGAATCTGAGCGCGGAAGTGGGAACCCTGAGGACGTCTTTTTTGTCCGCTACCACTATCCTTACATCA
Organism: Deltaproteobacteria bacterium; assembly: GCA_040223695.1. Taxonomy (NCBI): domain Bacteria; kingdom Pseudomonadati; phylum Myxococcota; class Myxococcia; species Deltaproteobacteria bacterium. Next base: position 85,897 of record JAVKFU010000020.1, on the reverse strand, counting down.
GCCGTCATGCCCGGTTTTAACTTGAGTCCTTTATTCTCGGTGAGCACGACCACGTTGTAGGTCACCACGTTATTGTTGATTACGGGGTCGTTTCTAACCTGACTGACCTCTCCCTCGAAGGTTTCGTTGGGGTACGCGTCAACCTTGAAAAACGCCCTTTGGCCGCTGCTCACTATTCCTATATCCGCCTCGCTCACCCTGGTGTCTATTTTCATGTCGTCCAGTCTTTCCGCGACGACGAAAAGGGGCTTACCGCCTGGAGTGACAGCCTCTCCCGGATTTACGTTTTTCGACAGGATTATGCCGTCTATGGGGGACCTGATTGTCGTGTTGTCCAGATTCGATTGCGCAATCTCCTGAGCGACCTTCGTCTGCTCGTAAGCGGCAAGAGCGGATGAATAGCCCGCCCGGGACGCATCAAACTCCTCTTTTGGAATCAGCCTTTTTTCGTAGAGCTCCTTGTTAGTCCTGTAGAGCGAGTCGGCAATGTTGAAATCCGCCTGAGCCTTTTTATTGCTGGCCTCCGCCCTCTTAAGCTCCGTCTTGAGCGCAGCGGGGTCTATTTCCGCAAGCGGCTCTCCCGCGCTTACCTCCGAATTGAAATCTACGTAAATATTTTTTATCGTCCCCGGGGTATGCGTTCCGACCTCAATTGTGGTAAGGGGGTTAATCGTACCCGAGGCCGTGATGAGGGAAATAACGTCGTCTCTGTCGACTTCGGCCGTTCTGTAAGTTATGCCGGTGTTATTGCTCCTGAATAAGCGTGGGACAAGAAATATTCCCAATAACGCGATTATCACTATCGCCGCAACTGTCTTTTTATTTATCATACTCATCGAAATCACCTATGGCCCGCTCAAGCCTGGCAGCGGTAATATTAAAATTGTACAGGGCCTGCATGTACGTCGCGTTGGTTGACGCGTAGAGGGATTCCGCTTCGGCAAGCTCTACCTCGGAAGCCCTGTCGAGCCTGTATCTTTCCCTCGCCAGCATAAGGCTCTCCTGAGTGGAGTTTCTGGTTCTCTCCGTTACCTCAATATTTTCTTCGGCCAGATTCAGTTCAAGGTGCAACTGTTTAACCTCGGACAGAATATCAGTCCTGGCTTTCTCAATCTCCGCGCTCACGCGTGTTAAATTAGCCCTCGCGTCCTGCACGTCCGCGAACCTCGAAAAGCCCTCGAATATGGGGAATTGAAGGCCGATACCGGCTATAAAACCGGGTGTTTCCGCGCCTTCTCCCTCAAACCTGTATGCTGTCCTCCCGAATATGAGGGGATAAAATTCCTTTTTGGCGGCGTCCAGATTCGCCCTCATTGCCGCTTCCCGGGCCTCCAGGCTTTTTAATTCGGATCTTGATTCAAGCGCTTTATCGATCGAGTCCCGCAAGTTAAATTCCTCCGTTCCGTATTTTACAGAATCGGCAAGCTCAAAGTCGAAGTCTCCTTCTATTCCCATAGCGGCCATCAGGTTGAGTTTGGCCGTTTCAAGGTCGTTTTCCGCCGCCAGCAACTCAAGCCGGGCATTCCCGAGGCTGACCTCCGCCTTTGTAACCTCTATTTGGGAGGCCCTGCCGGCCTTTAAAAATCCTTCTGCGCGGTCGAGTCGTTTTTCAAACTCCGTTACCTTCTTTTCATAAGCTTCCTTCAAGTGTTTTTGTGAGAGCACAGTGTAGTAGCTCGTTATGGTATTGAGAATTATATTGTCCTTTGTGGTTTCCTTGTTGTATCTGGATGATTTCAATTGAGCCTTGCTCGATTTGACCCTGTTCGAGGTCCGACCGAAATCCCAGATCATCTGATCGAGGAAAAATCCGGATTCCCTTCCGATAAACGGGACTACAATTCTGGATTTTATCTCGGGGTAATATGGCGCCTTCGAGTTTCTGACCAGCGCCCTGGATATTTCTATATCGGCGTTAGAGACGGTTATTCCGGGGTTATTTTCAAGCGCGGTGTTTATGGCTTCTTCCAGGCTCAGTAACTTTTTCTCCTGAGCGTCTGAGATTGAGCCCGCCAGGAGGCTTAAGATTGCAAATAACATAACAAAGCCCTTTTTCATTCTCGGATCCTTCAATCTAAAGCAATAATATGACTCTAAAATATATTCGTTGCAACATTTAATCCACTCCCGTAAAATACCAAAATGGCTTTAGGCTTGTATATTCACATTCCCTACTGCGTGAAAAAGTGCCCTTACTGCGATTTTAATTCATACGGAGTAGGGGACCGCTTCCCGGAGAAAGAATACACCGAAACCCTTCTTCGCGAGATTGAATTGTACGAGAAGGAGCTTCGGGGCACAAGATTGACTTCGATCTTTTTCGGGGGCGGCACTCCGTCTCTGTTCGATCCGCGCAATATAGAAAAAATTATATTGAAAATCCTTGAAACGGCTTCACCCTCCGGGGATATTGAGATTTCCCTCGAGGTTAATCCCAAGACCGCCGACGGGGAGAAGCTAAGGAATCTTCGTCGAGCGGGCGTAAACAGGATAAGCGTCGGTGTACAGTCGTTTTCCGAAAGGAAGCTGGAATTTCTGGGCAGAATAAACTCCCCCCGGGATTCGAGGAGAATTCTCGAGGACGTCGTTCGGGCGGGTTTCGGGAATTATAACCTGGACCTCATGTACGGCACGAGAGGCGAGACCTTAGCTGAATGGGATGAGGACCTGAGGGAGGCGGTACGTTTCGGGTCGACTCATATTTCGGCTTATTGCCTGACCATTGAGAACGGCACCGAGTTCGGCAGACAGTTCAGAGCCGGGAAATTGAGATTGCCCGCGGAGGGAGCCCTTTCCCGATTCATAAGCTACACGACCGATTTTCTCGAGGATTCGGGCTACGGACAGTACGAAATATCGAACTACGCCAGAGCCGGATACGAGTGCAGGCACAATTTGCTCTACTGGAAGGGAGAGGATTATCTGGGTATCGGGGCTGGCGCCCATTCTCACATGAAGAGTTCAGGACCTTCCCTGTGGGGGAGGAGATGGGCGAATCTGAGAAGTCCGGCCCTTTATATGAAGGCAGTCGGAGAGGGTAAAATGCCGCTTGATTTCACCGAGGAGCTTAGCCGGGAGGAGGCTCTTCAAGATGAGATCATAATGGGGTTCAGACTGAATGAGGGTATTGATATCCCTTCTCTGAGCGGGAAGTACGGAGTTGCGCCCGGCAGGGAACGGATGAAATCCCTCTGTGAGGACGGTTTCGTCGAATTTACTGATGAAACGATACGCCTGACCAAAAAAGGGGCGCTTTTATCCGATGAGATAATAGTGAGATTGATAAGCTCCCTTGAGTAGCGACTTTTATTCTCTTTTTAAATAGTTTTTCGAGTCGCCGAGCTCGATAAAGTATTCGCCGCCATCCTTTTTTGCGTATTTCATAAGCTCGTAGTAAGCGGGCCTCAGGAACCTGGCCTCGAATCTCCCGTTTTTGACTTTCGTGTAGGGTATGTTTTCACCGTTGATATACAAATTTCCGAAATCGAGTCTTTCTTCCGTTTCGTCGTTTAAGATTAAATAGATGTCCTCTCCCCGTTTATTGACCATTTTCACTACATAAGGCGTATCCTCGACCTCTACGTACAGCTTGCCGCTTCCTTCATCGACGTAATACCTCCCTTGCCCGTCCCGGTCGAGAAGCCTGTTATTGTAAAGGTAGGTCAGTCTGTGCTGAATCTTTATTCCGTCCTGAAACCAGTTACCCCTTTTGTCTATGAAGAATCTGTATTTAATTTTTTCTTTATCTTTGTCCATGCCCATATTCTCAGTATATAGGATTCAGCGCGGATATCCCTCTGTTTTTTAATTATTCACCCAGCACCTTAACCACGAGTCTTTTCTTCCGCTGCCCGTCGAATTCCGCGTAGAACACCCTCTGCCAGGGACCGAGGTCAAGGTCTCCCTCAGTGATAGGCACCATTACCTGATGGTGCATTATGAGGTTTTTAAGATGGGCGTCTCCGTTGTCTTCCCCGGTTTTGTGGTGTCTGTAGTCAGTGCGGTAGGGCGCGAGCTGCTCGAGCCATTCCCAAATATCCTCAATGAGCCCGTCCTCGAGGTCGTTTACATAAACGGCGGCTGTAATATGCATTGCGGATACGAGCACAAAACCCTCTTCTACCCCGCTTTTGCGGACGATCTCCCTCACCGTATCCGTAATATGAACAATTTCCCTTCTCTTTTTTGTGTTGAACCACAGATACTCGGTAAAACTTTTCATGTTCGACCCCCTTTATCCGGTTTTTGGCTGTACATACCCTCTTAAAAAGATTAGCGAATGTATAGGTTTATGCAAAAAGGGACTTTACGGAGTATCATTTTCTTAAAACCAGGCAGGCAAAGGGGAGAAACCGATGATTATAGAGCTGAGCATAATACCGATAGGGGTCGGGACCTCGCTCTCGGATTACGTGGCGGAAGTCATGAGGGTTATTAAAGAGAGCGGCCTCAGGTATGAATCCCACTCCATGGGCACTAATATCGAGTGCGGGTGGGAGGATATTATTCCGCTCGTTAAGAAATGTCATGACGCTCTCAAGGGAAAGGGAGTAGAGAGAATAAGCACCTCGCTCAGGCTGAGCGAGAGGACCGACAAGCCCTACACGATGGAAGGAAAGATGAAGAGCCTTGATGAGAAGCTCGGTGAGGGCTGAGGTAAGCTGACGCGCCTCTTTCTTGACTGAACTCGGTAAATGGTGTTAATACTTCTTTCTCAATGCAAAGAGACATGAGATACTGGCTTGCTCTCAACTTGGTTAACGGATTGGGCGACGTCCTTACTAAGAGCCTGTTCACCAGATTCGATAGCGCCGAATCCGTATTTAAGGCCTCAAAGAAAGAGCTGACAGGCATCGAGGGTATAGGAGAAAAGATTGTAGACGCTATTTATGGATTCAGTGACTGGGATAGGGTAGAAAGCGAGTTAGAAAAATATAAGAAATCGGGATTTTCGTTTCTTCCGCTGAATGATCCCCGTTACCCCAAGCCTCTCATTCAAACATATAACCCGCCGCCTTTTCTCTACATGAAGGGGGAAATGATTCCCGAGGATCAAGTCTCAATCGCGATTGTGGGTTCGCGACTCCCCGACAGATACGGAAGGATGGTTACGGAATCAATCGCGGGCGAGCTCGCGTCGCTCGGAGTCACCGTGGTGAGCGGAATGGCCCGGGGAATAGATTCGATTGCTCAGGAAGAAGCCCTAAAGAGGGGCGGGCGCACAATCGCGGTTCTGGGCTCCGGTCTGGACGTAGTGTATCCGCCTGAGAACAAAAAGCTTTACAAGGATATATCCGAGAAGGGCGCGCTGCTGTCGGAATTTCTTATAGGCACACCGCCCATTGCCCAGAATTTCCCGCGGAGAAACAGAATTATAAGCGGTATCTCGCTCGGCGTGCTGGTGGTTCAGGCATCTGAGAAGAGCGGCTCCCTTATAAGCGCTTCATTCGCGATTGATCAGAACAAGGAAGTATTCGCCGTTCCGGGCAACATAGACAGGAAGCTTAGCCGCGGTACTAACTGGCTTCTTAAGAAAGGCGCCAAGCTTGTGGAAACGGTGGATGATGTCCTCGGCGAGATCGAGATATTGAAAAATCTCAAAAGCGGGGAATCCGGCGAGCGCCCGGAGGCGGTTCTGCCTTTACTTTCCGATAAGGAAAAGGCCGTGTATTCGGTTCTGGGCGCAGAAGCGATACATGTTGACAATATTATAAAACTTACGGGTCTTGAGTCATCCAATGTTCTCTCTCTTCTGTTGTCCCTTGAGCTTAACGGTTTTGTAACCCAATGCCCCGGGAAGAATTTTTGCCGAAAGATATGATTTTTCACAATTCGGAACGCCGCGATACAGGCTTTCTAACCAAAGTATGTTGACATTTTAAAACTTTGGTATTGTAATATATTTAAAACCTCATGAAATATGACTCGCAGCATCCTATGAATATTTGATTTTTCGACCTTGTTCATATTACATGCGGCGGGGGGCAAACGGGAATGTCACAGCAGAAAGCAGCTTCGAACAATAATGCCGAATCCATAAAGACGGCGGTGGCGTGTAATTTCCCGTTGTTGAGGGAGGGAATTTCAAAGATACTGGAAGAGAATCAGAGCATAGACGTCGTTTCCAGGGTTTCCAACCTGATTGACCTGATTCAGTCCTGCGAGGAATCGGTCTTCGATATCCTGCTTCTCGATGTGGAAATCAAGGGCCTGAACCTGAACAGGATACTGGGCTTGATGAAAAAGAACAGGGAAGCGAAGGTTATATTAATAATAGATAGTGACTACAACGAAAACCTGCTCATAAACGCCATTAGATCCGGCGTCAGGGGCTACCTTGTCAAAGACACCGATTCGAATCATCTGATAAAAGCCGTAAATTCGGTCTATAACGGAGAGCTTTGGGTCGAGAGAAAGTTGATGGGCAAGGTGCTTGACGGCACGACATATTCGACAAAGGGGATTAAAGGCAAAGGGGAGATATACGATCTCACCGAAACCGAAATAAAGATTGTAAAACTGGTTCTTAACGGCTACACGAATAAAGACGTCGCGAATGAGCTGTATATAAGCGAGAAGACGGTCAAGTTTCATCTGTATAAGGTATTCAGAAAGCTCAAGGTTAAGAACAGGTCCGAGCTCATCCTGTTCGGATTCCGCCACGGATTGGTGAGTTAATTACAAATCCCGAAAAATTCCCGTTTTCCGGAAAACGCCTCGGCCTTTATTGAATAAGTATCAAAAAACGACTAAATTAAGCAGTCACCTTTTTCTCGGGACACAAAATTTCCCTTATGGTAACCTATAATATTTCTTCCAAATATATGAACAGGAGAGTTTAGTATGAATCTGAGCGTAATCGGAACAGGCTACGTAGGACTGGTCACCGGAGCATGCCTGGCTGGAAGCGGTAATAATGTAATTTGCGTGGATATAGACGAGGAAAAAATAGAAAGCCTGAAAAACGGCCGCATCCCGTTTTATGAGCCCGGGCTCGAGGATATTGTAAAGAAGAACGTGAAGGAGTCCAGGCTGCATTTTACGACCGATATCGGCTCCGCGATAAGAAATTCTTTTATCGTTTTCATCGCGGTGGGCACGCCTCCTAACCAGGACGGCTCAGCGAACATGGACGCGGTGGTCAGTGTCGCCCGGTCCATCGGAGAAAACCTTAATGACTATAAAATTGTGGTTACGAAGAGTACCGTCCCCGTGGGAACAACAGAGATGATTCGCGAGGAAATCAGGAAAACTACCGACACGGAGTTCGATGTGGCGTCAAATCCCGAGTTTTTAAAAGAAGGGGCCGCCGTCGAGGATTTCATGAAGCCCGACAGAGTGATAATAGGGGTCGATAAGCCCGCGGTCGGCGGGATACTGAAGGAGCTTTATTCGGCCTTCATGAGATCGGGCGACAGGGCGATCGTTGTTTCTATCAGATCATCCGAGCTGGCGAAATATACCGCGAACGCAATGCTGGCAACCAGGATTTCGTTTATGAACGACGTCGCTAACCTGTGCGAGCTTGTAGGAGCTGATATATCGGAGATAAGGGTAGCGATAGGTTCGGACTCGAGAATAGGGCGTCATTTCCTATTCCCCGGCATAGGTTACGGCGGGTCCTGCTTCCCCAAGGACGTAAAGGCGCTGCTCAGCACAGCCTCGGGCCTCGGATATGATTTGAAGGTATGCAAAGCGACTGACGAAGTGAACACTCGACAGAAAGAGCTATTCTGGGAAAAAATCAAAAATCATTTCGGCGGCGAGCTTGGCGGCAAGAAAGTCGGGGTCTGGGGACTGTCTTTCAAACCCCAGACGGACGATATAAGGGAAGCGCCTTCTTTATATATTATCGACAAGCTTATCTCTCACGGGGCTCAGGTAGTGGTGCACGACCCGGTGGCAATGGATAACGCGAGGAGCTATTTCGGTGACAAGGTCGGTTACGCTGAATCGAATTACGATAGCTGTCAGGGGTCGCACGCCCTTGTGATAAGCACGGAATGGAGCGAGTACAGACAGCCGGACTTTCTCAAAATGAAAGAACTCATGGAAGATTATGTAATCTTTGACGGCAGAAATCTTTATGATCCGAAAAAGCTCGAAGAAGCGGGTTTTAAATATCACGGTGTGGGGATTCATACCTGAACATACATTTCCAGATTCTTCTTGTTTCTCCTCCCGAACACCATAAGCTGATACCTGTTATTAATATTTAGTTTTTCAAATATGCTGGATACGTGAGCCTTAACCGTCTTTTCACTGATCGAGAGCTTCTCGGCTATCTCTTTATTGCTGTCGCCCGCGGCAATAAATTTTATAATCCTGTGTTCCATTTTTGTAATATTTTGATATTCAATTTTATCCTGCCCCGCGCCGCCCGAGTCTTTTTTCTCTCCGGTTCCGCATTTAATTATGCTTACGAGCTCCGAAGTAGTCGTTTCATGATTTACGTTTACCAGGTTCGGTGAATCCTGGCCCTCTGCATTTCCCTGTGTAAAGAGGATAATCCTGACTTGGTTGTTCTTTATAATTCTTGAGCGCAGCAGTTTTTCGATGTTGAGCTTAAACTCTCTGTTATCTATGAATACGACTTCGGGGCTGTAATCTTTAAGCAAACGGTTTAATTCTTTTATATTTAAAGTTTCCGCTATTATTTCAATATTGTCTTCATTCTCCAGGACCTTCCGTATTCCATCCAGAAAAAGCTTGGAGTTGGATGCTATTAGAAGTTTAATATTATTTTCGGGCATGATTTCTCCTGTAAAATCAAAAGTGCAATTATTGTGCCGGGAGAATCATTTTTAAATACCAGATGAGGATTATGGAATGCGATGAGAATATCGTTGATTGAGAGATAGTTACGCGTGAAAGTTTGAAGCCGCGCTTGACAGCGGATAATTAAGAATAATTTAAATTTTGAATATTCACCCTGAAAGTAGGACAAATCTGGGGAGAATGTTACAAATTATGTCATGAATTTGATATGCCATGAAATTGACATACTTAGTAGAACTTTTATAAATAGGGGCTCGGCTATCTCGGAGCGCCCTTTTACGCAGCGGATGGAATTTGCATAAGAATAAATTCAGGTACAATGCCTTAATTACCGTTAATCGTGATTGACACGGAGCCGATTATGATTACATTTTTAGAAAATAAAGCGATTGGGACAAAAAGGAGGTTGAATGGCTAAGTCTCTTGTAATTGTGGAATCCCCTGCCAAGGCCAAGACCATAAAGAAATTTCTGGGAAAGAGCTTTGATGTAGAAGCGTCTTCGGGACATCTTATAGACCTACCGAGCAGCAAGCTGGGTGTGGATATAGAAAACGATTTCAATCCCCAATACGTGGTTATAAAGGGTAAGAGTAAATATCTAAATCAGCTCAAGAAAGCCGCCAAGGACGCCGAAAAGGTGTATCTGGCTTCCGACCCCGACCGTGAGGGTGAGGCGATAGCGTGGCATATAGCAGATAAACTCAAAATAAGGGATAAATCCCACAGAATTCTTATCCATGAAATCACCGAAAACGCGGTAAAGGATTCTATTAACAACCCCACAACACTGAGCCAGGACAGGTTTGAAGCCCAGCAGGCAAGGAGAGTACTCGACCGCCTTGTGGGATATCAGGTTAGTCCCATTCTCTGGAGAAAGGTCAGAAAGGGCCTCAGCGCCGGGCGGGTGCAGAGTGTTGCGCTCAGGGTGGTAGTCGAAAGGGAACGGAAGATAGAGGCCTTTAAAACCGAAGAGTACTGGACAATCGAGTCCGAATTAAAACGTTCTCAGGATGAGCCGGATTCTTCTTTTATAGCCAATCTTTCAAGATTCGACGGGGAAAAGGTTTCGATTTCAGGTGAGTCGGAGGCTAACTCAATTGTCGAAGCGCTGAAAAATGAAGCATTCATAGTTGATTCAATAGAACGAAAGGAGCGGAAAAAGAACGCTCTCCCCCCGTTTATTACAAGCACTCTTCAACAGGAAGCCTCGAGAAAACTGAGGTTTCCCGTAAAGAAAACGATGTCAGTGGCACAAAAGCTCTATGAGGGTAAAGACCTGGGAGAGGAAGGACCCGTCGGTCTTATTACCTATATGAGAACGGACTCTGTAAGGATCTCCGACAACGCGCTCAAAGAGGCAAGAGCGCTTATAAAGGAAACATACGGAAATGAATATCTGCCCTCAAAAGCGAATACGTTCAAGGTAAAGAAATCAGCTCAGGACGCGCATGAGGCTATAAGGCCCACATACGCGGCCAAGCATCCGGACTCCATTAAGGAGTATCTTTCCGGCGACGAATACCAGCTTTACAAACTGGTGTGGCAAAGATTTGTGGCCTCCCAGATGAAGCCCGTTATCTACGATCAGACTACGTTTGAAATCAGGGCCGGAAAGGGTGTTTTTCGCGCCACCGGATCGATAGTAAAATTCCCGGGGTTTTCCGCCGTCTATCTGGAGGGCAAGGAAGAGGAGGAGGAGCAGAAAGAGAAGGAGGAAATGAGGAAGCTCCCGGACGTCTCAAAGGATGAGGCGCTTGACCTTATCAACCTGGAGGGCAAACAGCATTTTACCCAGCCCCCGCCCAGATTCACTGAAAGCTCGCTTGTAAAGGAGCTTGAGGAGAAGGGGGTGGGAAGGCCGTCGACGTATGCCTCTATCCTTTCCACAATCCAGGATCGTCAGTACGTCAACAAGGAGAAGAACAGACTGAAGCCCACCTTGCTCGGCTGCTCGGTAAACGATCTCCTGATCGATGGCTTTCCCGAGATCATGGACGTTCAGTTCACGGCTGACATGGAGGAGAAGCTGGATAACGTGGAGGAAGGAAACGTCAACTGGGTCGAGCTTCTGAAGGCTTTCTATCAGGATTTTTCCACTCGCCTCGATAAAGCGCAGGACACGATGAAGAGCCTCAAGAGGGACGGGCTTCCGACCGACATAGACTGTGATAACTGCGGAGCCAAAATGATAATAAAATGGGGCAGGAACGGTGAATTTCTTTCGTGCTCCAGGTACCCGGACTGCAAGAACGCTAAGGCGTTTGAATACGATCCCGACGGTAATATCAAGGTGATTGAGAGGGCTGAGCCTGTTGTAAGAGAGGACATAAAATGCGACAAGTGCGGCGCCCCTATGGCTATAAAGAAAAGCAGGAGAGGCGAGTTTATAGCGTGCACGCGCTATCCGGACTGCAAGAACGCTAAGGCGTTCGAATACGGTCCCGACGGCAATATTAAAATAATAGAGAAGGCCGAGCCCGAAATAAGGGAAGATATAAAATGCGAGAAATGCGGTAAACCCATGGCCGTCAGGAAAGGGAGGTTCGGGAAGTTTCTGGGCTGCACGGGATATCCCGGGTGCAGAAACATAAAGGGTATCGACGAGAATGGAAACGTGGCCGAATCAAAAGAAAACGATAAGGCGGGCGGCGGAAAAAAAGAAAACGAGAAGACCGCGGCGATTAAATAATTTTGTTTCTTCACACGTCCCTAATCTTGAAAAACCGATGTTGACACGAGGGATATATTAAATACTCTAGTTACGCGGAAGACCGAATATGGAAAGACATTCCAGGCAGATAAGTTTGGGCGGGGTTAAAGTGGGCGGGGGAGCGCCCGTCACCGTCCAGTCCATGACAAAGACCGATACCAGGGACGTACCCGCCACAGTGGCGCAGATAAGAAGCCTTGAGGAAGCCGGGTGCGATATAGTGCGTCTTGCTGTGCCTGATATGGATGCGGCAAAGTCTCTCGGCGAAATAATAAAGCAGACTAACATCCCGATTGTTTCCGATATACATTTTGACTACCGCCTTGCGCTTGAATCGGTAAAGCAGGGGGTGGAAGGCATGAGGATCAATCCCGGAAACATAGGGGCCAAGTACAGAATAAAAGCCGTTGTCGACGCGGTCAGGGAAAGAGGAATTCCTATAAGAATCGGCGTTAATTCAGGCTCACTCGAGAAAGATATTCTGAAAAAACACGGCTCTCCCACGCCCGAGGCGCTTGCGGAAAGCGCATTGAGGCATGTTTCCATACTCGAGGACCTTGATTTCAGGGACATAAAGATCTCTGTTAAATCGACCGACGTAAAAAAGATGATAGAGGCATACCGCATTCTGGCCGAGACCGAGTACGCTCTCCATCTGGGCGTTACCGAGGCCGGGACGTATGAGATGGGGACCATAAAATCCTCGATCGGAATAGGCACACTGCTTGCGGACGGGATAGGGGATACGATAAGGGTTTCACTCACCGGGGACCCGGTTGACGAAATTAAAGTGGGGCTTAATATTCTGAGGTCTCTAGGGCTCAGGAGAAACGGTATAGAGCTCATTTCCTGTCCCGGATGCGGGAGACTCGAGATCGACCTGATGAAGCTTGTCAAAGACGTTGAGGATAGGATATCCGGCATCGAGCTTCCGAGACCGATCAAAGTCGCTATTCTGGGATGCGTCGTAAACGGTCCGGGAGAGGCCTCGGAGGCCGACATAGGAATAGCGGGCGGACGCGGTAAGGGCATGCTATACAAGGACGGGAAGCTTGTCCGTTCCTTTAAAGAAGCGAAAATAGTGGACGAGCTCGTAAAGGAGCTTGAGACTTTCGCCGGGCCTCAATAAACTTTCTTATCCGACTGAAATTGCTCTATCCTGAGTCATGCTCTCTTCTTTGATGATTTAAACTCTCCAAAACACTAAAAAGCTCGTTTAATTGTCACCCCCCGTATTTTATAATTTAGTTGTGAGGAAGGAGTCTCGTGTTGCGGAAGGGGTAATAAATTATGAATCGTAAAATTAACGGTATAAAGGGCAGGGCTGCGGCTCGGAATCCCGCAAACCGGTTCGAGAAAATCGAGTTTGAGCCCTCTCAGGAAGAAGTTGCAGAAGGGCTCTCACCCAGGACGGTTTTTTACAGAGATACCTCAAAATCGATTATCACATATAACGACAGCCCGGACGTAGGCTTTAACGCCGGAATCAATCCCTACAGGGGATGCGAGCACGGCTGCATCTACTGTTATGCGAGACCCACTCACGAGTTTCTCGGTCTGTCGCTCGGACTCGATTTCGAGACAAAGATATTCGTCAAGGAAGACGCGCCTTCCCTCCTGAGAAAGGAGCTTACTTCCCGGAAGTATGTCCCTCAGGCAATCGCCATAAGCGGCAATACGGATTGCTATCAGCCGGCAGAGCGGCACTTCCGTCTCACACGCGGGTGCCTGGGGGTGCTCTCGGAATTTAGGAACCCCGTGGGTATCGTTACCAAAAACTACCTCGTTACGCGCGACATAGACATATTAAAAGAATTCTCCGAGTGGAACGGTGTAGTTGTGGCTGTATCCGTGACTACGCTCGACCCCGGACTCAGAAGGAAAATGGAGCCCAGGACCTCCTCTCCTCAAATGAGGCTCCGCGCGATAGAAAAGCTCTCCGGGGAGGGTATTCCCGTAATAGTCATGGTAGCGCCCGTTATACCGGGACTCACCGACCATGAGATCCCGAATATTATAAAGAGCGCCGCCTCTGCGGGGGCGGTCAGCGCCGGTTTTATAATGCTCAGGCTCCCCTACGGGGTCTCGGAGATTTTTACGGCCTGGCTCGAGAGATATTTCCCCGACAGGAAAAGCAAAGTGCTGAACAGGATAAAGTCCGTAAGGGGCGGGAGACTGAACAGCGCCGAGTTTTATGACCGGATGAAGGGGAAGGGAATTTACGCAGAGCAGGTAAGGGACCTCTTTCAGGTCGCCTGCAGAAAAGCAGGAATAGCGGGGGAAAAGGTCGAACTCTCGACCGAGCATTTCAAAAGGCCCGGGGGCAGCCAGCTGGAATTATTCTAACCCTATAAACTCTATAAAGATATATAGGCCGGAGTACGGAATTTCCTGTCTTTTTGTCCCGGCCTTTTCTAATTTGCTACTGATTAAACGGAATAGCCGTAAGCACTACTATCCTCACTTCCTGGGGAATGGCGTTTAAGTAGCCCGCCTTCAAGTCCTTAAACGTCTTCTTGCTGTCGGCGGGCAGCACATCGAAAATGGTGACCCTGTTTGAGAACATGGGGGTCTCTTCTTTAAACGAGTAGAACTCTATCTTGAGCTCTATTTTGGTATATGTGATGCCGCTTAAATTCCGGAGTGTGATTTCATCAATTCTTCCTATGGTCCCGGTAACTCCGCCTCCCCATTTAAAATCCTCCACCACTATATCTTCCTCGGGCAGGGGGACTTCCTCCTCATACTCGTATTCGTATTCCTCTTCCGAGTCTTCTGTTACCTCGTCTCCCTGGGCCGTTTCTATATCCGCCGTGGATCCCTTCGCCGATTTTTCCTCTCCTCCGGGTTCTGTTTCCGACATGGCGACATCGCCGGGCGCTGAAGGAGTATCCACGCCGCTTTCGGTGCTTTCAAAGGGCTCGCCCTTCTCTTCGGCGAGCTTCTGTTTGTATCTTTCAGAAAGGGACAACTTCTTTTCCTTTTGGGTAAAAACCATGCCGTCCTCATCCACTCCGGATGAAGTATCGCCCGGAGCCCTTTTCTTCTTTTTCTTCCTGGCTTTTTTACCCTCTTTTTTGGCCTGCTTTATCTTGACTTCCTTCTCGGAAATGGGCTTTGCGCCCATGACGCTCATATCGACTTTCCTGGCATCGGGATGCCTGAATCCAACGTTGATGTCGTAGTATGTTTTTTCACTCCCTGCCGGGAGGATGTCGTGTATTACCGCTCTGCTGGTAAACCCCCTGATGCCCACTTTACCGCCCGGTATTCCCAGGAAATCGACTCGGACCTTTATATCCTTCCAGTTTTCCTGGCTCCTGTTAACGAGGGTTATTTCCTTTAAAATACCCTCGGTGCCGTACTGGCCGCCGCTCCATTCCCAGTTTTTGACCTGGATAAGATCCTTGGCCTGAAACGGGGTTCCCTTTTCGATAAGGTCCGCATTTACTACCCTCGCAACCGTATTCTTGAGCTCGGCGTGCATAATTCCGAATTTGAGATTGTAGAATGTCTTTTCGCTCCCGGCGGGAAGAATTTCAGGTATCGAAGCCCTGAGCGATCCCAGAGGAATGTCGTTCGTGGTGTATAAATCCACCTCTATCGCTATATTCTCGTAATCGTATTTGCCCCTGTTCTCGAGGGTGATTTCCCTCATTATGGCCGGCCTTCCCATACCCCCAGAGGCCCATTTGTAGTCCTTTACGGCTATTACCCTCTTTGGCGATTCCAGTTTTGTGTCTTGAGCTTTCGCCCCTTCGCGTAAGACACCCACGGTGAATAAAATAATAAGCATTAGCGGAATTATTTTTGCGGGAGTGCTTGTGATATATGAAGTTATTCCTCTGTTTCCGGACATATGGCGCATCTTGTCTCCTTAATTCTGACGTGAGATCAGGATAAGATTATACATAATTAGAGTTCAAATAGTAGCATCCTAAATATAATAGATTTTTCGGTTTTGTGGTAGAAGTCTATACCGAATCAGTCGATAAATATAACTGACCGGCAAAAACCCGTGGGCTCCGATTTTTTTAGAGATTGAGCAAATTCAAGCCTGTGCTATTTTTATTGACCATACTGTTGGTTATATTTAGCTCTTATGCTTAAGGAGTATCTGAGGATTCTAAAAGAGCATTCGGACGACGTCTACGGCGTGGGCGCCCGCACAACGCTTTCTCTATATACCGTTTTGTCGATCGCCTGCATAGTGGTGCCCCTTCTTTTTTTCCTGATCGTGCTTGTATTAAAGCTTTTTTGAAGACGCCCGCTCATATACGGTCTCCCCTTATTTTTAGCATTGTATATACGGAAACTTCTTCACTTTGACTCGTATTCTTCTATTATGTAAACTGGCATTTTTAGATGGGTAAAATAAGGATACTGTCCGATAATCTTGTCTCTAAAATCGCCGCCGGGGAAATTGTCGAAAGGCCGGCTTCGGTTGTAAAGGAGCTGTTGGAAAACTCTATCGACGCCGGAAGCTCATTCATCGAAATAGAACTGGAATCGGGCGGAAAGAAACTCATAAGAGTGTCCGATGACGGAGAGGGGATGACGAGGGATGAGTCGCTTCTCTCGCTCGAGCGTCATGCCACTAGCAAGATAAAAGACATTGACGACCTGTTCTCGGTAAGCTCGCTCGGCTTCAGGGGCGAGGCGATTCCCAGCATCGCGAGCGTATCCAGATTTAAAATCACCACCAGGACTCCCGATGATATAATCGGAATCGTAATCAGGGTGGAGGGCGGATTTGTAAAAAATGTTGAGGAAACGGGAGCTCCACGGGGAACGATCGTGGAGGTCAGAGATCTCTTCTACAATACGCCTCCCAGAATGAAGTTTATGAGAAAGACGGAGACCGAGCTTTCAAATGTGATCGATATTGTAGAGAGGGAGGCTATACCGAGACCCGGGGTGGGATTTGAGCTAAAGCACGGCGGAAGGACGCTGCTTCGCCTGGCGCGGAGGGAAAATGCCTATGACAGGATAAAGGAGATTTACCCGCGCGCGGAGCTGTTTCAAATCCGGGGCGAGGCGGAGGGAATAAGGGTGTCGGGTTTTCTAGGCAGTCCTCTGGATACGAGATCCACAACACAAAAACTCTACACATATGTGAACGGAAGGAGCGTGAGGGACAGGTTCCTTATTCGCATGGTTATCGATTCGTACGGAAAGATGCTGGAAAAGGGGAAATTCCCCCAGGGTGTTCTGTTCCTCGACCTTCCTGCCGGGGGTGTCGACGTTAACGTACACCCCACTAAAAACGAAGTCAGGTTCCAAAATGTAAGGCTCATCGGGGATCTCATAAAAGAGTCCGTGACTGGAATGCTCGAAGGGGCGCCCTGGCTCAGGAGCTACCGGGATAGCGCCGAAGAGCCGGCAAGCGGCTTCCGGAGTGCAGGTGAAAGTAAATCTCGGTACGGCGGTTATAATTTTGATCATTCTGAGATCGCGGAAGCCGGAAGCGGCGTAAGGCCCGGGATGCCGCACGCTGATATGCATACATCAGGGACGACAGGAGAAATTCAGGCTCCGGGCTCTCGGGTAGGGACGGAAGATATTCCTGCCTCGGGCCTGTTTGAAGAACAGGGGACGTATTCGAGCCTCCGGATACTGGGCCAGCTCGGCGAGCTTTATATCGTATGCGCTTCCAGGCACGGGATTATACTTGTCGATCAGCACGCGGCGCATGAGAGAATCAACTACGAGAGGCTGAAAAAGGCCTATACGGGAAACGGGGGCCTCGATACTCAGGAGCTGCTGGTGCCCGAAGTGCTCGAGCTCTCGCCGTTTGAGACGGATTTACTCAGAGGAAATAAGGAAGATTTGCGCATACTCGGAATAAGGATAGAGGAATTCGGTGATAACGCCTTCATTCTGAGATCGGTCCCCGCGATACTGAAAAACTCGAATTTTCCGGGACTAATAAAGGACGTAGTGAACGAGATAGCGGAGTCGGGAAGGCAGGAGAGCTTGAGTGAAAGAATAGATAGGGTAATTTCTACAATGGCCTGTCATTCCTCGGTGAGAGCCAGCAACGAGCTGAATACGGATAAAATGAAAGCTCTCCTGGTTGAACTCGACAGGACCGAGTTCCCCCATTCCTGCCCGCACGGAAGACCTGTCGCACGCGAGCTTACATACGGGGAGATAGAGAGGATGTTCAAGAGGACTTGATATTATGAAAGAACAAATCATATCGATATTAAGAGAGAGCGCGGATTTGAAGCTCCGTTTCGCGAAGGAATCCATTTCGGAAATCGAGGAAGCGGTCTCAATGATTCAAAAAGCACTCAAGGCCGGTGGAAAGGTGCTGATTTTCGGAAACGGCGGAAGCGCGGCCGACGCCCAGCATATAGCGGCTGAAATCGTGAACAGGTACTCAAGGCAGAGAAAGGCACTTGCGGCTTTGGCGCTTACGACGGATTCATCGCTTCTGACCTCAATCGCAAACGACAGTTCCTTCGACGAGATTTTTTCAAGACAGATAGAGGCTCTCGGGAAAAAAGGGGATATAGCCTGGGGCATTACGACAAGCGGAAAATCGGCCAATGTAATAAATGCATTAACGACTGCAAAAGAGATGGGACTGAAGACGATAGCATTTTCAGGCGATGATGTGAGCAAGCTTGAAAAAGCGGCAGATTGCTGTGTCAGCGTGCAATCTAAATCCACCGCGAGAATACAGGAGCTTCAAATAACTCTTGCCCATATAATATGTGAGCAGATAGAGGAAGCGTTTGCGGTCAAGAAGAAGTCAAAAAAAGAGAAGACAAAAGACAAATAGCGGCGCGGAACTTTAGCCGTTAAATTTTCTCCTCTCCTTGAATTCTTGAATTCCTGTTAAATAATTTCTATGGTCATGAAGATAAAATGCCCCAAATGTGGGAAAGAAGTTCTCTGGGAGAATAATAAATGGAGGCCGTTTTGCTCGGAGCGGTGCAGGATGGTGGATCTCGGCGCCTGGATTTCCGAGGGTTATAAAATTTCCGGCGAGTCAAGCGAGGAAGAAGCTCGGGAGCCCGGCTCACTGCCCGATGAAGACGATTTGCTGAAGTGAGGCGCTGTTACGGTTCAGAGTCAATCAGGAGGTTTTTTATACATGGGAGTAGTTGAAACAAATCAATTTCACAAAGGGCTTAAAATCGAATTTGAGGGTGAAATCTGGGAAATCATCGAATACAGGCATTCGAAGGTCGCTCAGAGGAGCGCTGTAATGAAGACCAAGTTGAGAAATATGGCCACAGGAGCCGTTCAGGAGAAAAACTTCAGGTCCGGGGATACATTCAGAGTGCCCGATATGGAGAGAAAAACCATGCAGTTCCTCTATCGAGATGATATAGGATCTCACTTTATGGACATGGAAACCTTTGAGCAGCACAGCCTGACTTCCGAGCAGGTGGGCGAGGCCGCTGACTTCTTAAAAGAGCAGCAGGAAGTAAACATACTTTATTTCAACGCCGAGCCTTCGGGTGTAGAGCTCCCTACGGCCGTTGAGCTTGAGGTCAATGAGACGGAGCCCGGCGTGAAGGGGGATACCGTATCGGGTTCGACAAAACCCGCAATACTGGAAACGGGCGCCTCAATTCAGGTCCCCCTGTTCATAGATATCGGCGATATTATA
The DNA here is from genome assembly GCA_040223695.1 of Deltaproteobacteria bacterium. Classification (NCBI taxonomy): domain Bacteria; kingdom Pseudomonadati; phylum Myxococcota; class Myxococcia; species Deltaproteobacteria bacterium. The sequence continues at coordinate 66,781 of JAVKFU010000020.1, read as the reverse complement.
AAAGTGGATACAAGAACGGGAGAGTATCTCGAGAGGATCAAAAAGAAATAATTTTATGGAATGTTCAATCCTCCTCAGCCGTCCTTGGTCCCGGGATTTGATCCTGAGAAAGAGATTTCGGAGCCGGATCCACGGGCCGTTATCCAAATCATAGGAATTCTCCGAATATTTAAAGAAAACCGCAGCTTGCATGTAACTTTTTTCAATTTTGCGAGTTAATAATTTATAAAGCTGTCATGGCATTCATATGGATAGTGACATAGAGCTTATGTTGAGGACAAAGTCTGGGGACGACAGTGCATTCAGCGAACTCATGAGGAGGCATTACAAAGGGGTAGTGAATTATATATATAGATTTACTAACACGAAGGACAACTCGGAAGACCTTGCGCAGGAGGTATTTTTAAGGATGTACCGGTCGGCCAAACAGTACAGGCCCGAGGCAAAATTTTCCACATGGCTCTATAAAATCGCTACGAACGTTAGCCTGACTCATGTAAAGAGGAAAAATAATAATCTGAGCCTCGATGAGATAAGTGAGAAGAGCGGGGAAGTCGGAGACGCCGAACTGGAGATTCCCGACGATATAATATATAGAAAGGAAATTAAGGACGTTATATTTCAGGCTATGGAGTCTTTGCCTGAAAGGGAAAAAATTGCTATTATGCTTTGTAAATACGAAGGTTTATCCTATGAAGAGGTCTCACAGGTGCTCGAATGTAGCGTAGGGGCTGTCAAGGCCTACGTGCACAGGGGCAGGATGAAATTGATAGACAGGCTGAAACCTTTTTTGACAGACGGAGGAGATTATGGATTGTAGCGATTTCAAGCAGCTGATCGTGGGCTATCATTCGGGTGATCTATCCGGGGATGATAAAGTCCTCGTCGAAACTCATCTGAAGGAGTGCGGGGAATGCAGTCTTTATCTCTCCCAGTCCGCTGAGGTGTGGAATCTCCTGGACGAGTGGAAGGAAATAGAGCCCGGGAGTGAGTATGTTGCCGATTTCTGGCAGCGTGTCTCAAGGGAAGAAGCCGGCCGTGGAGGATTTTTAGGTATTTTCAAAAAATTCAGGTTTAATTGGGCCATAGCGGGCGCCTTTGCTTCGATTTTGATAGTGGGCATCTTTACGTTTGCGATATTCTCCCTGGATTCCGGCAACAGGCTTTTTACTGCGTCGGATGAGCGCGACGAGCTGATTCTACTCGAACTGGACAGAGCTACATCAAGTGAAACAGCCGAGGTGCTGGCTATATACGGTCCCTGGGACGCTGGCATAGATACTGTGAATATTAACGGTAATGGAGGTATGAATTGAGAGTATCTTTAGCAGTTGTTATTTTCACATATCTTTTTAGTTTAAACGCTTTTGGTTTTTTCAGCGGGGAGGTCCATTACAAATGGTGGAAAAATCCCAGAATTATAAATGAAATGGCTCTCAGTGATCAGCAGGTCCAGCAGATAGAAAGGATCTTTAACTCATATAAAAAGAATATTATCGTATATCAAAAAGACCTGAAGAGAAAGGAATCCGAGCTTTCTAAAAAGCTCAGAAACCCTGAGTGCACGAGAGAAGAAGTTTTGAAAATTACAGATGATATTGAAGATATAAGGGCCTCGCTCACAAGAATTAAAGTCGAAATGTATCTTAAGGTAAAGAATGTTCTTACGCCGGAGCAGGAAGCCATATTGCATAATATCAAGGCGAGGTATAAGGGCAGAAGCCGCTAACCCCCACCAGTAATAGTTTATTTATTCGGTTTTCATGACCGTCCCATTTAAATATATTACTCGGAAAGATTTTCACCCTTTAAATACAGAGTCGTTTACCGGATCGGTAACCGGCTATAAAATTAAAAATGAGAATCGGACTGAGTGATGCCGGTCGATTAAACCGCTATTAAATATTATTTTTGCAAACTCGGTCGGAATTTATTTGATTCCATCGGTAAATAGATAAATCTAATCGGAACGAGAGTATATGTCCCTGGATGACATATGAGAATATCAAATGCGCTTGCCGTATTCACCCATCTGATTGCTCTTACCGGTTTTCTGGCTATTTCATTAACCGCTCAGGTAGGCCTTCCGGTAATACTGCTCTTTTCCGTCTCTATAATTCTCAGTTTTATAAACGAGAGATACGACAGGAACTATTACCTCGGAAGCGGCTTGTCGACCATCCTTGCTATTTTCCTTGTCATTTACGTCGCCATAAACGTGCTGCTTCTCGGAGTAGAGCTGTTTAAGGGGATACTGGATTTTCTCATCTTCATCCAGATCATAAAGCTTCTAAGTAAAAAAAGTATGAGAGACGTGGTTCAGATATATGTGCTGAGCTTTTTTCAGTTTCTCGCGGGAACAATAATCACCGTCAACTTTTACTATGCCTTTGCCTTCGTCATATATATTGCGGTTGCCATATGGGCGATTATGGTTTTTCAGATGCGAAAGGAGTCGCTCGAGGCCGAGAACTTGCCGGGCGATGATCCGGAGTTGATCACACCGCTTTTCCTAAGCACGACGTTTGTGGTCGGCTTCTGTATTTTTCTCATTGCCGCGCTGATCTTTGTTTCCGTACCCAGGCTGGGGGGCAGTTATTTAAAAGCGGACTTCATGAAAGCGGCGGATCTCAGAACCGGCTTTTCAGACGAGGTGAGACTTGGAAGGGTGGGGGAAATCAAGCTGGACAGCTCCCCGGTAATGATGGTCAGTATTCTCGGCCGCGGTATAGAAGATGTGCCGAACCCCATTTACTGGAGGGGGATAGCGCTCGACGAGTTCGACGGTGCCGTCTGGAGGGCAGGGGAGCAGGGCTACATGGTATACAGGGCTGCCCCCCGAGGCGGGGTAGTGATAAAGGATGAAATTAGAGATGAGCTGCTTCAGGAGATCATTACCGAGCCTATAGATACCGATGTCCTGTTCGCGGCGAACATGCCCGCGGGCTACAGGGCAGTCCCCGGGGGAAGGGTAGCGTCTATAAACGACTCCTACATTCTGCCCGACAGGATGACGAACAGAATAAAATATTTCGCGTCTTCTGAAATGAGCGTGCCATCCTCTGAAGAGTTGCGGAATGATAATTCCGGCTACCCGGATGATGCGCTGAAGAAGTATCTCCAGCTTCCGGAGCTTGGCGAAAGGGTAAAGGAGCTGGCTATGGAGATTACATCCAATGACGGCAACAATTACGACCGGGCGGTCTCGGTCAGGCGTTATCTTGTCACGAATTATAATTACACGAGGACGCTTGAGGAGGGAACAGATGATTTTCCCCTCGAGGATTTTCTGTTTGGGATAAAGGAAGGACACTGCGAGTACTTCGCAACCGCTATGGTGATTCTTTTAAGAGAAGCCGGAGTTCCCGCAAGGATAGTAAACGGCTTTATCGGGGGCAAGTGGAACGAGCACGGAGAATTTTTCCTGGTACGGGAGAGCGATGCGCACTCATGGGTAGAGGTGCTGTTCCCAGAGTACGGGTGGGTTACGTTCGATCCGACTCCCGAGGGGGGTGAAGCGGGGACGCACTTATTGCTTTCAGCCGTCTCTTCCTATATGGACTATCTCAGATTCAGATGGAGCAGATACGTTATTGATTTTAGCCAGAGGGATCAAGTCCGCCTCTTGAGCGGAGTGCGAGATAAGTGGAGGTGGCAGAACAGGAAGATCTCAAGCGCGCTGAAGTTCAAAATCGGATTTGACAAAAGATATATAGCGGTTGCCGCCGTAATTGTATTCTTCGCCTGGATTATTGTAACGAGACCTCAGCTAAAACCCTTATTCCTGAAGAGGGATAACAGGCTCGAAAACAAAGCATCCAGGGTTTACAGGGATGCTTTAAAACTTATGTCCGGAAGGGGCCATAGAAAACCTGAATATATGACCCCAAGGGAATTTGCGGAGTTTCTGAGCGCCCGGGCATGGCCCGGTGCCCCTGTAATGAACATTCTCACGGATAAATATCTTGGCCTGAGATTCGGCAAATCGGGAAATGAGCGTGATATTGCCGAATTAAAAGACCTGCTGGTAAAGCTGAAGACAATAAAAAAATGACCGGATACGCCTCTTCCTTCCCGCCTTCAGACCGTACGCGCTTGCTTGCCCTATCGGGTCTATTAAGGTAGAATCTTAATGACTAAAAGCGGGTCTGACCCGCTTTTTTTAGTTGTAGAGCAAAGGGCTGGAATGAGTACTCGGGAAAATGATTTAATTTTTAATGTGAAGGAGTTGTTGAATCCTCTGCTTGCGGAAAGGGATATGGAGCTTTTCGACATAGAGTTCAGGGGACAGGGCAAAAAAGGTATCTTGAGGGTGTACATAGACAAGCACGAAGGGGTTACGATAGATGATTGCGCCGATATAAGCAGGGAGCTAGGCACCCTGCTCGACATTCACGACATAATCCCCGATTCATATACGCTCGAGGTGTCTTCGCCGGGGCTTACAAGGCCGCTCAGGAATCCCGCTGATTTTCTACGATTCAGGGGAAGAAAAGCTAAGATAAAAACCGTAAATAATATCGAAAAGAAAAAAATATTTGTAGGAAACATAATCGATTTCAAGGACGATCTGGTGACTATTGAAACGGACGGCGCTCAATACCTTATACCTTACGGCGAGATAGAAAAAGCGAATTTGGAATTGGATTTTTAAGGGGGCATATATGGCAAATATGACTGAATTAACCCGTGTTATGGATTCTGTATGCAAGGACAAAGGTATAGAAAAAGACGAAATCGTTAGCGCTGTTGAGGAAGCGGTGCTTTCCGCCGCGCAGAAACTATTCCGGATGCAGGATAAGGATAAGGAGCTTGAAGTTCATTTTAACGATGATGACGGAGATGTTGAGCTGTTTGAGTTTAAAACGGTAGTTGAAGAGGTGGTCGATCCGGATATGGAAATAGAGGTTCAGGAAGCAAACAAACTTGACCCCGAGGCCGAACTGGGAGACCAGATAGGGGTTAAGATTAATCCCGCATTTACCAGAATCGCCATACAGAACGCGAAACAGAAGATCCTTCAGAGCATAAAGGAAGCGGAAGGAAAGGTAATATACGAGGAGTTCAAAAACAGAAAAGGTGAGCTGATTAGCGGCATTGTAAGAAGGGTCGAAAGAAGAAACATTATAGTGGATCTGGGAAGAACGGAGGCCTTCCTGCCCCCGGAGCAGCAGGTACCCAGGGAGTACTATAAACCCAAGGAACGTCTGAGAGCGATATTGTACGAAATTAAGGAAACCAAGCGGGGCCCCCAGTTAATTCTGTCCAGAGCGCACCGTGATTTCGTAAGGAAGCTTTTCGAATCGGAAGTCCCGGAGATAGGGGATCAGATTGTCGAGATCAAGGCAATCTCCAGGGACCCGGGGGCGCGCACGAAAATAGCGGTAGTGTCAAATGATCCCGATGTGGATCCCGTGGGCGCGTGTGTAGGTATGCGCGGGGCCAGGGTGCAGAATGTAATTCAGGAATTGAAGGGTGAAAAAATTGATATTGTTCCGTGGTCCCCGGACTCCGCAAGATTCGCGTGTAACGCCCTGTCCCCCGCCAGGGTAAGCAAAGTGATAATTGATGATGATAATAAGTCCATGGAGATTATAGTCGATGACGACCAGCTTTCGCTCGCGATAGGAAGACGCGGGCAGAATGTAAGGCTTGCTTCTCAATTGACCGAATGGAGAATCGATATAAAAACCGAAACTCAGGTCAAAAAAGAACAGCAGGAAGTGGTCAATCTGCTTATGTCCCTCCCCAATGTTAAGGAGGTGACAGCAAATCTCCTATACGGCGAGGGTTTTCATAAACTGGAAGATATCGCGTTCTCAAGCCCCGAAAATCTGGTCAGGGCTGCAGGATTCAAAAATGAAGAGGAAGCGGCTAAGCTTCAAACCGCCGCTCGTATAGCCCTTAAAGATAAGCTGGAGCAAATGTCGTTCACCGACGAAGAAGAGGTAATTCCTGAGGCCGAGCCCGTGGAAGAGACGCTTACGGAGCCAAGTGAAGCGGCAACGGAGCAGAATAACGAAACATCTTAAATGCCCTTGAGGTAAGTGAATGCCTGTCAATAGGAAGCTCGCCAAATTAAAGCAGCATCAATCTTAATTTCCGCGTTCATCCTTTTGCATAGTTAATTAAACTTTGGTACTCTAATCCGGATAACTAATAAAATTTAGTTGAACGGAAATAATTTTGTTTTAAACCGGGTGTATTCAATATGTCTAATGTAAGAGTTTACGAACTCTCGAAAGATCTAAATAAATCAAATAAAGAGATTTTAAATATTGCCAAGGGGCTCGGAATATCGGTGAAAAGTCATGCAAGTTCTATTTCTGAAGAGGAAGCTCAGAAGATAAGAGAGAAGATATCTTCATCCGGCAACGGAGAATCGGCGGCTGAAAAGCCTGCGGCCGAGGAGAAGGAAAAGGTCAGGGTGCTGCGCAGAGAGAGTGGCGAGGAAGTGGTGGAAAGACGCAAAGGCGCGAGAGTGGTCCTTCGCAGAAAGAAGAAGGCCGAGGAGCCAAAAGAGGAAGAGCTTCAAGAATTAGAGGCCCCCGCCGATGAAGATAAAACCGCCCCGGATATTGAAGATGAGAAGATAGAGGCTAAAAAAGCCGAACCCGCCGATACCGAAGTAATAGCGGAAAAGGAAGAACCTTTGGAAGAGGCCGCTATATCGGAAGAAGCTCAGGAGGCTCAAGCGGTTGATGAGTCCCCGGAAGCAGCGGACGAGATTCAGGTCTCCCCCGATGAGGAGCCTGAGATTGAGGAACCTGACGAATCGCTTGTTGAGGAAAAGCTCGGTGCAAAGGTTGAGAAGGAAGAGCCTGAAACCGCCAAGAAAGCTAAGAAGAAAAGCAAAAAGGTAAAACCCAAACGTGAGGAAATAATAGACGAAGACACTCTTGAAGAACTGAGGAAAGCATTCAGAGCCAAGCTTCCGGGCAGAAAGAGAGAGTATCTGGTTGAGGACAGACGTGCCAGAACAAGGCCCTCGGCGGGCGGAACCCAAAGGGAAAGGGCCTTTAACCGGGGCGGCAGAGATAATTTCAGGTCCAGAGAACAGACATCGCCCGGTGAGGACACCTCTCAGGTTGTACCGTTTCCCGGCAAGCCCGCTAAACGCACTGTTAAAATGGGCGAGGCCGTTAATTTAGGTGAGCTAGCGAAAATGATGGGCGTGAAAGCCGGCGAATTGATTAAGAAACTGATTTCGATGGGTGTTAAAGCCACTGTCAATCAGGCGCTCGACCACGAAACGGCCACCCTCGTGGCCGAGGAGTTCGGATATGAGGTTACGGTGGATATATTTGAAGAAAAGGACATTTTACTCGAGGAAATACAGGAAGAGGAGGATAAGGAGCTAACTCCCCGCCCTCCTGTTGTAACCGTTATGGGCCATGTCGATCACGGTAAGACTACTTTGCTGGACGCGATCAGGAAAACGAATGTCGTAGAGGGTGAAGCGGGGGGAATAACTCAGCACATAGGTGCTTATTCTGTCGATGTCGACGGCAGGAAGGTATCCTTCGTGGATACCCCCGGACACGAAGCCTTCACCGCGATGAGGGCTCGGGGGGCTAAAGTCACCGATGTGGTGATTCTGGTGGTCGCCGCGGACGACGGCGTAATGCCTCAGACCGTCGAGGCCGTGAATCATGCGAAGGCCGCTGAAGTGCCGATAATAGTCGCAATAAACAAGGTCGACAAACCGGAGGCGGATACCGAGAAAATTAAACGGCAGCTTTCAGAGATAAGCCTCGTGTCCGAAGAATGGGGGGGAGATACTCTGTTCGCCGAGGTTTCTGCGAAACAAAAGGAAGGTATTAAGGAGCTCCTGGAACTGGTATTACTGCAGGCGGACCTGCTGGAACTGAAAGCCGACGCGACCAAAAGGGCGAACGGTTTTGTAATTGAAGCGGTTCTGGATAAAGGACGCGGTCCTGTCGCGACGGTAATAATTAATGAGGGGACGCTCAAAATAGGGGATTATATTGTGTCAGGGACTATATCGGGGAAGGTGAGAGCGCTTATAGATGACAGGGGCAAGAGAGTGGATAGCGCGGGTCCGGCCATGCCTGTTGAGATAATGGGTCTCTCGGGTGTTCCGGAAGCGGGAGACCGTTTTTATATTGTAAAAGACGAAAGGGCTGCTAAGGAAGTTATTTCTCATAGAGAGACGAAGCAAAGAGAAACAGCTGCTGCTAAAGAAAGAAAGCCGTCGCTTGAAAATTTATTCGAGTCTCTGGAAGAGGAAGAAGCCAAGGAGCTGGCGCTCATAATCAAGGCTGACACTCAGGGCTCGGTTGAGGCTGTTAGTGAGTCGATTAGCAAATTGAGCACGGAAAAATGTCAGGTGAAAATCGTTCACACCGGGGTTGGAGGTATAACTGAAACGGATGTCGCACTTGCAAGTGCGTCCGATGCGATCATTCTCGGTTTTAATGTCAGGCCCGACTCCAAAGCGCTGGAAATCTCCGAGAGAGAAGGCGTTTCACTGGAGCTGCATACCATAATCTATAATCTGATCGACAGAGTTAGAAACGCAATGGAAGGGCTTCTCGAACCGATAATCAAGGAAAAGATAACCGGACATGCGGAAGTGAAAGATACTTTTACCATATCCCGTATCGGAACGATCGCAGGATGTCTTGTCAGTGACGGCACGGTATCGAGGGATAATAATGTGAGAGTCGTCAGGGACGGGGTAGTGGTGTTCGAAGGCAAGCTGGCTTCACTTAAACGATTTAAAGATGATGTCAAAGAGGTGAACACGGGTTACGAATGCGGAATAGGAATAGAGAGGTTTAACGACGTGAAGGTCGGAGATATCCTTGAATTCTATACCCATGAAGAAATTAAGCAGCGACTCTAAATTGTCGGTAGATGGTTATAGGCATACTTCGCATTGATCTTTATATGGACGGCAACAGGTCCCTTAAAGACAAGAGACAAACTCTGAAAGGTCTTATCCAAAGAGTAAAATCCAGATACAGCAACATTTCTATATCGGAGGTGGGATCAAATGATCTTTGGCAAAAGGCGACTATCGGTATATCTTTCGTCGGCAATGACGCGCGATTTGTAAATTCGGTTATGGATCAGGTTACGGGTTTTATAGAATCTAACGGCGCAGTTCAGATGGGCGGCCGGGAATTTGAGATAATACATTACTAGGAGGGGGTAGTAACGGTTTGGTCGTCAGGAGGTCTCAAAGGATTTCGGATTCGATTGCTAAGGAAGTGTCCGAAATGATTGTAAGAGGGGAAATTAAGGACCCGAGGGTAAGCCCGGTTTTTATCACCGGCGTTAAGGTTTCGGATAATCTCAGTGTTGCTGAAATCTTTTTTACCTTAGTGGAAGGGCAGGGAGACAGGAATGAAGCCCGTGAGGGACTTGAAAGCGCCAGGGGCTTTATCAGGGGAAAGCTTTCCCGGAGGCTCAGAATGAAAAAGATCCCCGACTTAAAATTCAGTTTCGATAAAGCTCTTGAGGAAGGTTATAAAGTAGATGAGATATTGAGAGGTATATCGAGTGAAAAATGAACTGGACAGGGTTCTGGCCCTGGTAAGGGAATCCAGTCGAATTCTGGTAACATCGCATGAAAATCCCGACGGCGACGCCATAGGATCCATGATAGGTCTCGGTCTCGGGCTTGAAAAAATGGGGAAAGAGGTTTTTTTATATAACAGAGACGGCGTCCCGGAGCTTCTGGAATTCCTTCCGCATAGTGATAAGGTGCATACCGGGCTTGAAAAAATCGAGGACACTTTCGACATTGCATTTGCGGTTGACTGCACGGGAGTAAGCAGGGCCGGGGAAGAATTCGAGGAATTCGTGAAATCGGGAAGGGCCGGCCGCGTGATTATAGTGGATCATCATCAAACGAACAGCTCCTCCGCCGATCTTTATCTGCTTGACCCCGATTCGTCATCGACCGGCATAATAATATTCTCATTGTTAAAGGCCTTATCGGTCGATATAGACAGCTCCATCGCTAAAAATCTCTACACAACAATTGTCGGAGATACGGGCTCTTTCAGATATTCCAATACCAACTCCGAGACTTTCAGGGTTGCTGCCGAATTGGTCGAATACGGCGCCGATCCTTCTGAAATCTCAGAAGCCCTGTTCGAGAGTGAACCGCTCAGAAAACTGGAGCTCATCGGACTTGTGCTGAATACACTTAAAGTGGCGGAGGATAAACGGATTGCCTCCGTAGTAATTGATAAACATATGTTTGAGAAGACGGGTACCAGGAGGGAAGATACGGAAGGGATTATCAATATTCCCCGCAGCATAAAAGGGGTAGAAGTCGCGGTCCTGTTCAGGGAAGAAAACGGTAACAGCGATACCAGCTGGAAGATAAGCTTCAGGTCCAAAGGCGAGGTCGATGTCGCGAAAATAGCTGAATCCTTCGGAGGAGGGGGGCATAAGAAGGCTGCGGGTTGTTCGATTTCGGGTAATTTGAGTGATGTCAGGGACAAGGTATTTAGCTCTATAAATGAGGTGCTCGGATGAACGGGGTGCTGGTTCTCGATAAGCCCGGAGGTATTACCTCTCAAGCCGCCGTAAACAAAGTTAACAGAATTTTACGCACTAAACGCGCGGGGCATACCGGGACACTGGACCCGTTCGCCACGGGAGTTTTGCCCATATGCGTGAACAACGCTACTAAGATCATCCCCTTTTTAAATAATGATTACAAGAAATATGAAGCACTCATAAAACTCGGAATAAAAACCGATACGCTTGATTTGACCGGTAAAGTTGTGGAGCGAGGGGAAGTGGGAATCATTAAAGAAAATGCTCTTTTGGATGTATTTTCAAAATATAAGGGTAAAATTAACCAGATTCCCCCTATGTATTCGGCATTAAAAAAAGACGGGGTCAGATTGTATGAATATGCCAGAAAGGGAATCGAAGTAGATAGGCCCGCGAGAAGCGTTGTGATTAAAGAGCTCGGGCTCTTGGAGTTGAATCCTCCATTTGTAAGAATTATGGTAGAATGTTCCCGTGGCACATATATAAGGGTGCTCGCTTCCGACATTGCCGATGAACTCGGTTGCGGCGGACATCTGACCGAATTGAGAAGAATTGAAAGCGACGGATTCAAGATAGAGGATGCCGTCACTATTGAGGAAATTAAAAAGGGAACCGTAGAGTTGACCTCCCTGGGAGATGCGCTTTCTCATATGGGGCAACTGAATGTTTCGGCTGAGCTTGCGAAGAAGATAAAGGACGGGAAACAGATAATTAAGAAGAGTTTGAAGCCGGATTGCATGCCCGCTTTTAATAAGGGCGACAGGTTAAGAACTTATGAGGACGCGAATCTTGTATCGATTGCCGAGGCGATGATCGATTCCTCGGATATCAATAGCCTGGATGACAGCGCTATAGTTTTAAAATTACTTAGAGTGTTTAATTGAATTATAATCATAAGTAGCTGAAATTATTATGTAAGGAGGGCATTAAATGTCACTTGACAGGGAAGAAAAATCTCAGATAATCAGCGAATACGCGCTGCATCAGAAAGATGTGGGATCGCCCGAGGTACAGGTTGCCGTACTCTCTCGCCGTATAAAGGATCTTTCCGAGCATATGCAGAAAGCGCCAAAGGACTTTCATTCCCGAAAGGGGCTTGTATCGCTGGTTGCGAGGAGAAGAAGGTTATTAAACTATATCAAAAGAAATAAACCGGAGACTTATCCGGATCTAATTCAGAAACTCGGACTGAGAAAGTAGGGTTTTCAAGGAGGGAAAGTATTGATTAATCAACCCAAGAAGGTTGAAGCTCAGGTTTTCGGTAGACGTCTTGAGCTTGAAACCGGATCACTAGCCAAACAGGCAAACGGAGCTGTATTTGCTCGATATGAGGACACCGCGGTATTGGCCACAGTTGTCGCCGCGGATGAAAAGACGGAGGGGGAGGATTTTCTCCCGTTAACTATTAATTATCAGGAACGGTCATCGGCAGCGGGTAAAATTCCCGGCGGATATTTTAAAAGAGAGGGAAGACCGAGCGAGAAAGAGGTTCTTACTTCAAGGCTGATCGACAGGCCGATAAGACCGCTTATTCCCAAAGGTTTTACCTATCAGACTCAAATCATTATCACTGTTTTTTCCGCCGATGCGGACAATGACCCCGATGTGCTGTCGGTTACCGCGGCCTCAGCCGCGCTTATGGTATCGGACGTTCCTTTCGACGGTCCCCTCGCGGCTGTAAGGGTGGGCAGGATCGGCGGGGAGTTTGTATCTAATCCCAAGAAGGGCCAGCTCGAAGAAAGCGACATGGATATAGTTGTCGCCGGCACAAAAGAGGCGATCGTAATGGTCGAAGGGGGGGCCAGGGAGATTCCGGAAGAGGATATTGTAAGCGCTCTCATGTTCGCCCATGAAAGTATTCAGGAATTAATAAAACAACAGGAAGAATTGATCTCCGGATTCGATATTCCTAAAAGGGTGCTCGATGAGGTTTCAGAAGATGATCCGATTGCCGAGAAGGTCTTGTCTTTTGCGGGTCAGAAACTAAAAGAAGCGATAGTGTCGACGTCCAAAGCCGAAAGAAAAGAGACAATTAAGAACATTTACTCTGAAACGGAGGAGTATGTAGTCTCCCAGTTTCCCGATACAGAGATAAACATCTCCAAGGCATTCGAGAACGTATTAAAAGACCTGGTCAGGGATATTATAGTAAAAGACAAAAAGAGACTCGACGGACGCGGTTATGAGGATGTAAGACATATCACCGGGGAAGTCGGATTCTTGCCCAGAGCGCACGGTTCTTCTCTCTTTACAAGGGGTGAGACTCAGGCGGCCGTAACCGCGACTCTCGGTACCACTTATGACGAGCAGAGAATCGATGCCCTGGACGGGGACGTGAAAAAGGCTTTCATGCTCCATTATAATTTCCCACCCTACAGCGTCGGGGAAGTCGGACACAGACTCGGTCCCGGCCGGAGGGAAATAGGGCACGGCGCTCTCGCCGAAAGGTCCATTATTCCTGTGCTCCCGGAAAAGGAGAAATTCCCATACACCATTCGGGTGGTATCGGACGTTCTTGAATCAAACGGCTCGTCTTCAATGGCTACCGTTTGCGGAGCTTCTCTTTCGCTCCAGGACGCGGGCGTTCCGATAAGCGCTCCCGTTGGCGGTATCGCAATGGGTCTCATCAAGGAGGAAGACGAATTCGTTATTCTGACCGATATACTCGGGGATGAGGATCATTTGGGCGATATGGATTTTAAAGTCGCCGGTACGACCGCGGGAGTAACTGCTCTTCAAATGGATATTAAAGTCACAGGTGTGACAAGAGAGATACTGTCAAAAGCGCTTCAGCAGGCCAGAGACGCGAGAATGGTGGTACTCGGAAGAATGCAGGAGATAATTTCCGGACCGAGAGAGGACATATCCCAGTACGCGCCCAGAATTCTTACAATGCAGGTAAGCCAGGACAAGATTAAGGATGTTATAGGTTCAGGCGGCAAGACGATAAAGAAAATCGTTGAGCTTACAGGCGTGCAAATTGATATTGATGATTCAGGGACCGTGAATATAGCCTCCGCAGACAGGGAAGCCTGCGATAAGGCGATAAAAATTATAGAGAGCATCGTCGAGGAGATCGAAGTCGGGAAAGTATACCGCGGAACGGTAAAGAGAATTCTTGATTTCGGAGCCATAGTTGAGCTGGGAGGCGGGAAGGACGGGCTGGTTCATATATCCGAGCTTGCGAACGAAAGGGTCAAGAATGTAACCGATATTCTTCAGGAAAAAGATGAAGTGCTTGTAAAATGCATAGGCAAGGAACATGACGGAAAAGTCAGGCTTAGCAGAAAGCAGGCGCTTGAAGAAAATATAGAAAATTACACTAGCAACGTACTGTAGAAGAATATTACGGCTTATAAGCATATCGCTGATTTGGAGTCCGAGGGTGATGTTTTCGTTTCCGATCTATGGTTCCAAAACCTGAGGTGAAAGGAGAAAAACCCAAGCTACTCGTCATTCTCGGCCCTACAGCGGCAGGAAAAACCCGGTTCGGCATTGATATAGCGCGTTCTCTGGAAGCGGAGATTATCAGTGCCGACTCTCTTCAGGTCTATAAATATTTCGACATAGGAACCGCGAAGCCGACCCCGGAAGAGCGTACGGAGGTCAGGCATCATCTAATCGATATCGTATATCCCGATCAGGATTTCAATGCCGGGAAATTCAGGGAGACAGCAAACTCCGTTATTGAGAGCCTGCACAAATCCTCCACTAAAACCATCCTGATCGGCGGCACCTACCTGTACGTCAGGGTACTGCTTTCAGGGCTAATCGAGGACCTTCCCGCAGATGAAGAGATCAGGGGCGGGCTCAGGAAGCTGAGGTCAGAACGGGGCGTCGACTACGTTTACGATAAACTCATGTCGCTCGATCCCGAGGCAGCGTCAAAAATCCATCCAAACGATTACATAAGAATCGAGAGGGCGCTTGAAGTGTGTTATCTCACGGGTCAGAAAGTCTCGAAAATCCGGTCTCAACACAAATTCGACGACAGGGACTATGAGTATTTAAAAATCGGTATATATCGAGAGCGTCAACCGCTGAGGGACCGTATCGACGCTCGGGTTGACGATATGATTAAAAAGGGCCTTGTGGATGAGGTTCAGAATTTGGGGAAAATGGGCTATGGGAGGGAGCTGAAACCGATGCAGTCGATAGGGTATAAGGAGATTAACCGTTACCTTGAAGGGGAGATATCGCTTGAGAGAGCTATAGAGCTTATAAAGCGGGATACGAAAAGATTTGCAAAACGCCAGATGACCTGGCTCAGAAGAGATAAAGAGATTAAGTGGCTTGAAACTCCCGGGGATTACATGAGAGTTACGGACGCTGCCGCACGGTTCTTCGGCCGATAGAGCCGGCTACGCTCAGGACTCGTGTCTGGTAAGCTCTTCGTCTATTTGTTTCATGTAGTCACTGTCCGTTACTTTTGTTATTTCATCAGGATTACTTTTGTTTGCTTGTTTCCCGGACCCTGATTTGTAAAGAAAGAGTCCGATACCTAATCCGCCTGCAACAACCGCGAGCGCCGGTAAAATCCAGAGAAGCCAGTTCATCCCCTTTGCCGGTGGCGCGGCGAGAATGGTTTCTCCGTAACGGTTAACGAAATAGGCGATTATTTGTTCTTTAGACTCTCCCTCCTGAAGTTTCTTTCTTATGATCTGCCGCATGTCCTGCGCAAGGTTCGAATTAGATTCCGCCACGCTTTGGCCCTGACACACCGGGCACATAAGGGAGTGGGATACTTCGTTCACACGGTCATCCAGACTCTCTGCGTCGGCATAATGTGATTGAGTCAGCACTATAGCCATGGACGTTAATACTAGAAGAAAAATTGAAATTCCTAAGTTTTTAGTATTCATAACAACTGCGCAATACCTGCTTATTTTTCTTATGAGGTTTGTTCCTCCGGGTTCATAGCTCTCGGAATAAAGTAATCTATGATCTCCGTTGTAAGGGGTCCGTTATATTTATCGATTATGTTGCCTGAAGCGTCGATAAAAAATGTTTCGGGCACACCTCCGATCCCGTAGTCAACCTGAATTTCTTCTGCGGGGTCGATACCGTGAGGGTATTCACCGCCATACTTCTTCATATAAGAGCGCGCGTTTGAAGTGTCGTCCCATACGTTAACGCCTATGAAGACTACATTATCATCCTTGTACTTCTGCCAGGATTTCTCAAGTGCCAGGGCTTCCTGTTTGCAGGGCATGCACCAGGAGGCCCAAAAATTAAGCAGAACTGTCTTACCTTCAAGCTCGGAAAGTGTCAGCTTTTCCCCGTCGAAGAGCTTAAGAGTAAATTCGGGTGCCTTCTTTCCCACAAGCGGGGAAACTTTTATCGCTTCTCTGTTTCCAAATAGAGCAAATCCAAGTAATATTAAAATAGTTAATATAATTAATAATACTACGAGCTTGCTTCCGGTGTTGAGTATATTCATTGGTCTGGGCTGAATTCTACAATTTTAAACTGATATTATATCCAATTGTGGAGATCTTTACAGTTTTAAATAATTCGCGCTGTAATATTATTTTTGGGAAGGATAGGGTGTTTCCGAGTCAGTTGTGATATAATATTCAGTCTGCGTTTGGGGTTAGTCGTTCTAATTATGAATAGAGATTATGACAGTATCAGGAATTCCAGCATGAAGCTTCATGAAGAAGAGGTCGAGCGCTTCAGGGCTCTCCTAGATTATAAAATACTGGATACGGATTCTGAAGAAGAATTTGACGAGCTTGCTCTTCTGGCTGCATATATTTCCAGAAGCCCTGTGGCCTTGATCAGCTTCGTGGATGAAAATCGCGAATGGTTTAAATCAATCGTCGGTCTGGATGCGACCGTGAGGGAAGTGCCGAGAGACAGATCATTCGGGACCTATGTAATAAACCATCCTCAGGAGCTTCTGACAATTTTTAATCCCCTTGAG
Source organism: Deltaproteobacteria bacterium (assembly GCA_040223695.1). Lineage (NCBI taxonomy): Bacteria > Pseudomonadati > Myxococcota > Myxococcia > Deltaproteobacteria bacterium. The sequence goes on along the minus strand of JAVKFU010000020.1, from coordinate 50,316 downwards.
GACGACCGGACTAAGCTTAATCCGCTCTTTCAAGCTCACCCGGAAATAAACTTCATAGCGGGTACACCGCTCATAGATCAGAAAGGCTATAAAGTAGGCACTCTGTGCGTCTTTGGTTATAAGGAAAAGAATCTCAGTTACGAACAGGTATCTCTTTTGCAAACCGTTGCCAGAAAGGTCGTATTGCAGCTTGAGCAGAGGAAGGATCCAAGACAGCAGAAGGAGTCGTTCTCGGAACTTGAAGTCAGAGAAGAAAGTACGCATTTTGAAAACGGATTGAAAAAACATACGGGCGCTGACAATTACAATAATTTCTGGATTAAACAGCCTGATATGGACGAGTCGCCACCAAAAGACGAACCGACTGAAGGTGAGACTAGCTCCGATGAAGTCAGAAGCGAGATTAAAGACTGGATAAGCAGGCTTGAGAAGCAAAATAAAAATCTCATAATGCTTTGTGAAATGGATGAATTGTTACAGGCCTCCACGAATGAGGAAGAGGTACATACGATAATTTCCAAATATAGCAAGAACTTGTTTCCGGAAGATAGCGGCGCTCTCTACGTATTTAACGATACGATTAACCTTATGGAATGCGTTTCTTCCTGGGGAGAGAATTTAAAAAGCGAGCATGAGTTCCTTTCCGAGAAATGCTGGGCCCTCAGACTCGGGAAGCTGCATTTTACGGATCGTATATCCAGTGAGCTTTATTGTGGACATGTAAGGATGCCGGAGGATCTCAATTACAATTATTTTTGCGCCCCTCTGTTATCGAGAGGCAATGTAACAGGGCTCCTGCATCTACAGTCCGGGACTGAACAAACCGACGGCGATATTAATACAGAACAGGAAAAACTCTACAAACAGCATATTGTTTCAACTATGGCTAAATTATCGGGCTTCGCGCTCGCTAATATCAAGCACAAGGAAACATTGAAAAACTATGCTATTTATGATTCCCTCACCGGCTTATTCAACAGACGTTATATGGAAGAGACTCTGAAACGTGAGATCAGCAGGGTGGCTCGTAGCAAGAACCCCCTCGGACTGATTATGATAGACATCGATCATTTTAAAAATTTCAATGATACCTACGGGCACGCAGCGGGTGATATGCTGCTTAAAAACATCGGGGATTTTTTCAAAGAGCACATACGTCGAGAGGATGTCGCCTGCAGATACGGGGGAGAAGAATTCGTTCTCATACTTCCCGGCTCATCATTGGAGAATACTCTGAGAAGGGCCGAGCAGCTGCAGGAGGACATTAAAAGAGTCAGGGTTCATCACAAGGGAAATTACATCGATTCTGTGAAGGTATCAATGGGAGTGGCCGTATTTTCCGAACACGGCAATTCTGCCGAACTCCTTTTGGAATCTGCTGATAAGGCTCTCTACCAAGCTAAATCCCTCGGGCGGAACAGAATAGTAGTTCCCTGATAAATCCCTGTACCGCCCGCTATTACACATATCCGTAATTAATTCAATTTATACTGTAGGTTTCAAGGTTCTCCAGATTCTCGAAATAGTACACCTTCCCGTCGGGCGCAGCTCCGATTATAGCTGTGGCTTTATCAACCTTATTTCCGCTTACGGGATCTGTAGCGTGACGGCTCTCCGGGTCCGCTTTTAACCTGCCTTCGCACATCTCACAGCACCCGTAATAAGTTTTTTCATCTATTACTACGGGGATTTGCTCTTTGGCGAACGTCTGGTTGTTGACCATACAGACGTATTGGGGTTCAACTCGGTTAATGACCGATACTTTATCCTCGGTGACTTGACCGGCCTCAGTATTCTGGGCTCTGGATTCAGGAATGATAAGAATCAAGGCAGCCAGTACGAACAGGCCTAAAATCATCAAAGCGTTAGCCGCTGAAGCTCTCGTTTTCATTGAGGTACACTCCTTTAATTCTTTTGTTTTTACTGCTTGACCGTATTAAGTATAAATGACACCCGGCATTTTTAAATCCCTAATTTATAAATCAATGCGATGATCCTTGCCGTCCGTGTGGATATGAGTATCCCCCTCATTCTTTGTATCCGTGCTCGTCTTTGAGTCCTCTTTGTGATTTCCCATATCGGTTTCCGATTCATGTTCTCTTTGGTGATTGTGCTCATGTTGCGTATGTTCGGATTCTTCCTGCATTCCTTTATATTCATCTGGAGAGATGTCAGGTAGTTTCACAGTGAAAGCTACTATCCCCCAGAGCTCATCCTCACTGTGTGTAGAACCGAATTCCGGCATCGCTGTCATTTTTATGCCGTTTTTGATAATCCAGAAGAGCTCGGCAGGGCTGAATTCCGAGACTCTTTCAGCGAGAGCGGGCGGGGCGGGATTGAAACTTTCGGCAGGCTCGCTGCCCGGCGCTCCATGACATCCGGCACACATGTCGTCGTAGTGACTGAAACCTGTTTTAACGAGTTTTTCGTCATCGAGTTTGGGCGGCTCAATATCCTCTGCGTGTTTTTTAACGGAGTAGATTTTCATGGTGTTAAATACCCATTTTGCGGCTTCACTGTGCGGTACCGTGGCCGCAATGTTGTAGGTGCCGGAATATATATAGACAAAAAAGGCTGCAATAAACAGGATTACTAAAACTAATATCGTTCTCATCTTTGTTCTCCTTTATCGTTTATATTTTCCACATTCAAATTATTTAAAGCTCAAAAGAAGATTTTGAACTTTGATTGCGTTCTACTCTTATTTGGTGCACTCAGCCGCTAACTCTTAAAATTGATACTCGTCTAATTCGTTGAATTATAACGTATGAATATTTTTTCTCCTATGTAGATAAACGCCATTCCCGCGATGGATACGTATATAACCACCATGTCTGAAGAGGCTTTTATGACTAAAAACGCGCCCAGAACCACTACATCAAGGATAATCGCCGCAATAAGGATAAAGGCATTGGCGTTGACCTCATTGCGTAGGTGGCGGAAAACTCCCCAATGAATAGCAATATCCATCACAATATAGAAAATCGCTCCGAGAGATGCAATCCTGCTCAAATCAAAGAAAATCGTCAAAGCCATGGCAATCACAATCGTGTAGACAAGGGTGTGCTTCTGAATATCGCCGGGCATGCCGAAGTGCCGATGCGGAACGAGATTCATGTCGGTCAGCATAGCCAGCATGCGGGATACGGCAAAGACGCTTGCTATAACCCCGGAAATTGTTGCTACTATTGCAAGCGCAACGGTGAACCACAAGCCGTAATTGCCCAGAGCCGGTCTTGCTGCCTGTGCCAGGGCGTAGTCTTTTGCTTTTATGATTTCATTCAAGCTGAGATTGCCTGCCACGGCCAGCGTGACCATCAAATACAGAATTACGCATATGCCGATTGAAATGATTATCGCCCGGCCTACATTGCGGTGGGGGTCAACTATCTCTGATCCGCTGTTTGTAATCGTCGTAAATCCTTTATAGGCAAGAATAGCCAGCGCTACCGCTGCAAGAAACCCGTCTGCAGAAGCGCCTTTGGTATCCAAGGGAGCACTCTCGAAAGACAACCCTGCTACCCAAATCCCCACTATGGCGAATAGTGCTATCCCGCCAATCTTGATTATAGCCATAACTGAGGAGAAGGACCCGATCAGGCGGTTACCCATAATATTCACAGCAAAGGCAAAGGCTAAAAGACCGACTCCTAACGCAGGGATAAGCCACGTATTCTTTCCGACGTCAAAAACCTGGAGGGTATATGTGCCGAATGTGCGCGCAACCAGGCTTTCGTTGATAACCATGGAGAAATACATGAGCAGCGCGCAAAAAGCGGTTATCGTCCGCCTGCCGTAGGCTTTTTCCAGAAACATCGCTATGCCGCCAGCTGATGGGTAGGCGTTTGACATTTTTACATACGTGTAAGCGCTGAAGGCTGTAACTACCGCTGCCGCGAGAAAAGCCCACGGGAATAGGGAGCCTGCCAGTTCGGCAACCTGTCCGGTCAAAGCGAATATACCGGCGCCGATCATTACTCCCGTGCCCATGGATATAGCGCCGATGAGCGACAAGCTGTTTGATTTATAATCCGCCATTTTTCTTCCTATGCCAGGGTACTATTTTCTTTGTTTACAATCTTTATCATTGCCCTTTACACGCGGAATTTGCGCTACTTTAAAACCACATACGCACACCGGCTACAAAAGCAAGGTTGGAAACCTCTTCACCTTCGCTCCGCGCGATGTCAGCCGTGTCTCCGAGTAATCGTGTCCAGGATATGCCGACATACGGTGCAAATTCCCGTCTGATTTCATAACGCAATCGCAGTCCGATCTCTACGTCGTTGAAACCCTCCCCTACGCCGAACTTTTCTACCTCCTGTATCGCAATATTGGTCTCAAAACGCGGCTGCGCTATAAGGCGCTGTGTGAACAGCAGTTCATATTCCGCTTCCAGGCGCGCGGAGACGTCACCGTCCTCGCTTACAAAGAGCGCTGTCTCGACGTCATACCAGTATGGCGCCAGGCCTTCGAAGCCTATAACACCGAAGCCGCGTGAGGGATCCGATCCCTTGCCGTAGAGCTTGTCGTAGCGTCCGCCTATCTGGAAATACCAGAATGGAGCTATAAGACGGCTATAGAGCGCCTGAACTTCTCCCTCTCCGCCATTGTCAGCCGACACTTTTTGCTCCCCCTCTGTCTTTATCCAGAGCTTGTTATAGTCGTTCCCGAGCCATCCCTGCACATCCCAGAGTATCGTATCCGGACCTTCGTTAACACCATATTCCAGTCGATCGAAGAGAAGGAACCAGAAGGGCTGATCGTCTTTAATTGGCTCAGGCCATTCCTCGGGCGGAGGTGGAACCACATCGACGTCCTGCTGAGCGACTGCGGGTAGTGTTACGCCGAGATATATGGTCATGAGTAATGTTAAAACCAGACTGGGAAAGTCTTTAAAATTCTTAAATACCATTATCCTATCCCCTCCTTCCGGGGAGATACGTTCACTACGCGAAACATCCCGGCCTCCATGTGGTAGAGCAGGTGACAGTGAAAAGCCCAGTTCCCCGGGGCATCGGCGTCAATCTCTACCGATAGTCTCTCGGCGGGTTTTACGCTTATTGTGTGCTTACGCGGATTGTATTCTCCATTGCCGTTGTCCAGCACCATCCACATACCATGAAGGTGAATGGGGTGCTCCATCATTGTGTCGTTTACCATGGTGAGTCTGACCCGTTCCCCGTATTTGAAAGGAATAGGCCCCTTGACCTCCGAGAACTTCTCGCCGTCGAATGACCACATGTAATGCTCCATATTGCCGGTTAAATGCAGCTCGATCTCCCGATCAGGCTTTTTCTTATCGTATTTTTGATCGAGGCTGCGCAGATCGGTGTAAACCAGGACACGGTGATCGACGTCTTCAAGACCGGTTCCGGGTTCACCAAGCCGGTCTCTCTGCACCATCGCGACCGAGGTGTTTCCAGGTCCATGATGATCAGGGCCATGTCTCCCGACTATTTCTCCTGCTTTCATATTCATTGAGCTGTGATGGTTGTGAGTAGTTTTAGTTTCTGTATCCCTATCGTCCATCTCCATTCCTTTCATGTTGTCCATATTCTCCATGGGCATTCCCATGTCGATCATGGTTCGGAGCGGCCGCTCGCGGAGCGCCGGAACCGGCGCGCTCATACCCGGCTGTGTAGCCAGAGTGCCGAGTGCATAACCGCTTCGATCCAGGGACTCGGCAAAAATTGTGTAAGCACGGTCTCCCTCGGGATTGACGATAACATCAAATGTTTCGGCTACGGCAATCTGGAATTCATCCACTTTCACAGGCTTTACATTCTGCCCGTCAGCCTGAACCACCGTCATCTTGAGCCCCGGTATCCTGACGTTGAAATACGACATTGCCGATCCGTTTATAAATCGCAGGCGTATACGCTCTCCGGGCTTGAATAGCCCTGTCCAGTTCGCACTCGGAGGAAGACCGTTGGCAAGGTAGGTGTAGGTATGTCCGGTTACATCGGCAATGTCGGTAGGACTCATCCGCATGCGGCCCCACGCAAGCCGGTCCGACATTGTAGCCCCGAATCCCTTTTGGGATATATCGCGGAAAAAATCCCCGACAGTACGTTTCTGGAAGTTGTAGTAGTCGCTCATTTTCTTTAGCTTTGCAAAAACCTTTTTGGGATCCTCGAAAGTCCAGTCCGTTAGCATCACGACGTACTCTTTGTCGTACTCGAAGGGTTCAGGCTCAGCCGGGTCTATGATCAAGGGTCCGTAGTGGCCCGATTGCTCCTGAACACCCGAGTGGCTGTGGTACCAGTAGGTGCCGCTCTGCTTCACCGGATAACGATAGGTGAAGGTCTCTCCCGGCTTGATTCCCGGAAATGTGACGCCGGGCACTCCATCCATATCGTTAGGTAATAGAATCCCGTGCCAGTGAATGGACGTATCTTCATCTAACTCGTTCGTGACATGAATTACCGCCTCCTTCCCCTCTTTCAGACGCACTATGGGGCCGGGTATTGATCCGTTAAGCGTAATGGCCGTGCCGTCCCGCCCTCCAATGTCTATAGTTTCCTTACGAATCAAAAGGTTAATTTCCGGGATGGTTTCCACGTGCTTGTTGGTTTTTATGCCGTTTTGCTGTAAAGCGTATGCCGGAGCGATTCCTACAAAACCCGCCATCATGCTAAAAGTGCCTGCGTATTGCAGGAAACGGCGTCTTGTAATAGATTTATTCTCGATACTCATGGTGATCTCTCCTTTCCCTAATACTCAATGTCGTTTTGCTGTTCTTAAGCCTGATCTCCTCTGTGCTAATCCAATTCTTCATTCAATCTTTTCGGTAAAACTGACCCCTTCCACATGGCGTAGATCACGGGAATGATCAGCAGGGTGAGAATCGTGGAGGTAATAAGCCCGCCTACCATCGGCGCAGCTATTCTCTTTATCATGTCGGCCCCCGTCCCCGTGCTCCACATGAGCGGAAGCAGCGCTAATATCGTGGTGACTACGGTCATCATCTTGGGTCTTACCCTCTGTACAGCCCCCTCTGTTATAGCGCTGTTCAAATCTGCGACCGTGTTCATGCTGTTTTCCTCTTTTCTCCTTTCATATGCCTCGTCCAGGTAGATGATCATCACGACACCCGTCTCCGCTGCGAGTCCCGCAAGGGCGATTATACCGACCCATACCGCAACGCTCATGTTGTAACCGAGCAAGTAGAGGAGCCATATGCTTCCCACGAGGGAGAACGGTACGGAGAACAGAACTATCATGGTCTCGGTTACGGACCTGAAGTTCATGTACAGGAGAAGGAATATGATGAACACCGTAACGGGCAGAATATATTTGAGTCTTTCCTTTACTCTGAGCAAGTATTGATACTGTCCGGCCCACTCCAGGTAATATCCGGGGGGCAGGTTGATTTCCTCGCTGACCACCTTTTTCGCCTCTTTGACGTATCCTTCGTAGTCCTTCCCCTCTACATCGACGAATACATACCCTACTTTCTGCCCGTTCTCGTTTCTTATCTCCGGCGGCCCCGAGCTGAAATTAATATCGGCCAGCAGGCCTATGGGAATCTGCGCTCCCGAAGGGGTTGCAACAAGCACCCTTTCGATTGAATCCATATCGTCTCTCAACTCTCTGTCGTATCTGACATTTATCGGATATCTCTCCTGCCCCTCTACAGTCTGGGATATGTTTTTGCCTCCGATCGCCGTTTCTATAACGTCTTCCACGTCCCCCACCGTGAGACCGTACCTGGCTATCATCTCCCGTTTTATGTCGAAATCGAGGAAGTACCCGCCTGTGATTCTCTCGGCAAAAACGCTCCTTGTTCCAGGTGTTCCCGACAGGGCGGTTTCAATATCGATGCCTATTTTTTCTATGGTCTTAAGGTCCGGGCCGAATATCTTTATGCCCAGGTTGCTCCTGAAACCCGAGGTAAGCATTTCGGTGCGGGTCTGTATAGGCATCCAGAATATATTCGCCATACCCGGGAATTTCACGGTCTGGTTCATCTCCGATATGAGCTTGTCCCACGTCATCCCGGCGCGCCATTCGCTTTCGGGCTTGAGCGTTACCACTGTCTCCACCATGCTCAGGGGAGCAGGGTCGGTCGGGGATTCGGAGCGGCCTATCTTTCCGAATACCCTTTCGACCTCCGGGAACTTCATGAGCATTCTGTCCTGTATCTGTAAAATTTTTGCGGCTTCCGTTATCGACATGCCGGGGACGGCGGTAGGCATGTAGAGTATGGTCCCCTCGTTCAGCGGCGGCATGAATTCGGAGCCCAGCTTGATGAACGGGAAGACGGTCAGAATGAATACAACTATCGAAGATACCAGTACCGTCTTTTTGAAGCGGAGAATGAAGGTTACGACCGGATTATAGAGCCTGATAAGGAATCTGCTTATGGGATTTTTTTCTTCAGGCTTGACTCTGCCCTTTATCAAAAGCGCTATTAATGCGGGGGTGATTGTGATTGCCAGCAGCGAGGCGAAAAACATCGAGAACGTTTTTGTGAACGCGAGCGGTTTAAAGAGCCTTCCTTCCTGGTATTCGAGAGTGAAAACAGGAAGAAACGACACCGTTATTACCAGAAGGGAAAAGAAGACAGGTCTGCCGACTCCTTTCATTCCCTCGAGAACTGCGTCGAATCTCTGCCCTTTCTCGCCCTCGGCCTGCCATTTTTCGAGCTTTTTATGGACATTTTCTATAATTACTATTGAAGCATCCACCATAGCCCCTATAGCGATCGCTATTCCGCCGAGAGACATTATGTTCGAGTTGAGCCCCATATAGTGCATTGGGATGAACGCCATTAAAACCCCTATCGGGATCGTTACGATCGGAATTATCGCGCTTCTGAAGTGGAGCAGAAAAATGACTATTATCAAACTGACGATAATCATTTCTTCAATCAGGGTGGTTTTAAGAGTCCTTATTGCTCTCTCGATGAGGTCGGACCGGTCGTAGGCTGTAACTATCTCGACCCCTTCGGGAAGAGACGGCTTAATATCTTCAAGCTTTTCCTTTACGTGCTCAATGACCTGAAGGGCGTTCTCCCCGTAGCGCATGACCACGATTCCGCCCACGGTTTCCCCCTTGCCGTCAAGCTCGGCAAGCCCTCTCCTGATGTCGGGGCCAAGCTCCACATTCGCCAAGTCACGGATATATACGGGTGTCCCGTCTCCGTTCGTGCCCACCGTGATATTCTCTATATCCTCCACGGATTCGATGTAGCCCCTGCCCCTTACGAAATACTCGGTCGCCGCAAGCTCGACCACCCTGCCCCCCACGTCATTGTTGCTCTCCCTGACGGCATCGATAATCTTATCGACCGTAATCCCGTACGCGGATAATTTATTCGGGTCTATCTGCACCTGATACTGCTTCACGAAGCCGCCCACGCTCGCAACCTCCGCCACGCCCGGGACGGACTCAAGCCAGTACCTCAGATACCAGTCCTGAAATGTGCGGAGCTCCGCGAGGTCGTGTTTTCCCGTCTCATCAACAAGGGCGTACTGATATACCCATCCCACGCCCGTCGCGTCTGGACCCAGTGTCGGCGTTACGCCTTCCGGAAGCTGTCCCGTCACTTCGTTCAGGTACTCGAGCACCCTGCTCCTCGCCCAGTAGATGTCGGTGCCGTCCTCGAATATGATGTAAACGAAGGAGGTGCCGAACATCGACTGTCCCCTTACGAACTTAACCTGCGGCGCAGCTATCATAGTTGTAACAATCGGGTAGGTAATCTGATCTTCTATCAGGTCGGGGCTTCTCCCTTCCCAGTCCGTAAAAACGATTACCTGTACGTCCGAGAGATCGGGTATTGCGTCAAGCGGGGTATTTTTCATCGCCCAGAAACCCCATATTGCGAGAAAAGCGACGAGCGTGATTGTAAAGAAAGTATTTCTTGCCGAATATTCAATGAGCTTATCAATCATTCAACATCTCTCCTTTAATGCGTCTCCGCAGAATTGCCCTGTCCAACGAAGCTTGACCGTTAAATTCTCTATTGTGCATCGGGGTTTTTCCCGCTTCCTTCCTGATGCTCAGAGGGGGTTGTGGAATCCGTATCATCGCCGTCATTATTCTCCCCCCAAGAGGCAACGGCAGCCTGTATCTTGCTCTCTGAATCGATAAGGAAGTTAGCCCTTGAAACCACTCTATCCCCCTCTGCGAGTCCTCTCAGTACCTCGTAATACCCCTCCGCCTTACGTCCGATCTCGACTTTCCTTATCTCTATGTCGCCGTCCCCCTTGTCCACGAACACAATGTCCTGCTTTCCCGTTCTGAGCACTGCCGAAACGGGGATAGTGAGTTTATCGCCAAGAGGAACTTCGAGAGTTACGTCGCCGTACATTTGAGGGAGAAGTATCAAATCCGGGTTCGGGAATTCGAGACGCACTTTTATCGTCCTTGTTTTCATGTCCAGGTGGGGTGTAATAAACGTGATTTTTCCTTCGAATTTTTCACCCGGATAAGAGGCCAGAGTCATTACCGCGTTATCTCCCAGTTTTACAAGGGGGATTTCATTCTCGTATATGTCCACCTCGACCCAGGCGCTCGAATGGTCGGCGATCGTATATAAGGTTGTGTTCGGTTCGACGAACATATTTTCGAAGGCGTTTTTCTCGACTATGTGACCCGTAACGGGTGAATAAATTACAAGACTGTCTTTTACCCTTCTCGTCTGCGCGATCTCTCTTATCTGGCTCTCGGAGATGTCCCACAGGCGGAGCCTTCTTCTTGTCGCGCCCAGCAGTGATTTCGCACCCCCGGATATCTCGGGAAATTCACTGTTGGACAGTATCTCGTTTGAGCGAAGGGCGAGGAGATATTCCTCCTGCGTCGATACGAGCTCAGGGCTGTAAATGGAAAAGAGCGGGTCTCCAGCCTTCACATGCTGCCATGTATAGTCAGCGAATACCCTTTCTATCCACCCGCTGAATTTTATATGGATGTGCTCTATTTTGGTCTCGTCCAGTTTAACTATTCCCACTGTCCGGATCGTTTTATCCATCTGTCGGATCTCTGCGGGTTGTGTTTTGACCCCGATTATCTGCTGTCTCTCGGAACTGACGGTGAATGTGGATTTTGACTCTCCGCCTTTATCCTTCTTTGCAGGAACACCCATTTTGCTATGGTCATGACCTTGCGTGCCGGACATGTCTTCTCCGTTTCCCGTGCTATCTTTTTCCTCCATTTTTGTCTGTGAGGCGGGTTCTGCCTGAGAATTGTCTTTTTTCAACACCGGAGTAGTATCCATTCCGCAGATAGGGCATTGCCCGGGCTCTTTTAATCTTACGGTCGGGTGCATAGCGCATGTCCAATACTCTATCTCACCCTCGTCATCGAGTACGGGCCTGTAAACGTGTTCATGTCCCCCGGAAAAAAACGGAATTTCCTTGAGTATGGGGATTTTGTATCCGTATCTATACAGGGGGAAAGCGATAACTGCTAATAGAATTAAAAGCGTAATCAGGAGTAAGCCTTTTCTTCTTTTCATTTTTAGTTCACCTCGCTTATTTTTACAAGCTCTACGCCCGAGAGTTCCTCTATTCTTGCCAGGGCCTTCTGGTATTCCGCGAGCTGTCTGTGGTACTCAAGCTCAAAATTGAAAAGGGTAACAAGGTTGTCAAGAAGCGTGAGGAAATCGACGGCGCCCACCTGATAGCCCGACAGTGCTGATTCGAGCGAAAGCCTCGACTGCGGGATTATTCCCTTCTTATACAGGCTCATGAGATTTTCAGATGTTCTGGCCGTCAGGTAATTCTCCCTCACATTGAAGAGAAGTGCCTGATTCGTACTGCTGTAATCCTGCTCGGCTCCCTTTAATTGCAAGGCGGCTTCCTCAATGCCGAACTTTTGCTTTCTCCAGAAATAGAGCGGCACCCTGAGTCCGAGAGATATCTCCCACACACCCTGGATACCGTCGCCCGGCATTCCCATGACGCCCGGGGAGGCTCCAAGGAAGAAGTCCGGATAAAGCTCCTTTCTCGCCAGTTCCAGGGCATTTTCCTCCCTCTGCACCAGACTCTCTCTCATCGAAAGAAGCGGAGCATTTTCCTCCGTGAGCCTGTTAATTTCCTCGGATGTAAGAGTTAAAGGGGTCCTCTCTACGTCTTCCGGGTCGCCGAGCCAGGAGTCAGGCGCGCGGTTCAATATGCTTTTTATCTTGGCCTCGATAATCCCCTTTCTCTGTTCCAGAATCTCGAGCTGCTCTATGAACTTCGAGTTTTCCACCTGGGCCTTTAGTACGTCCTGCTGAATGCCATTTCCGACTTCATATTTGACCTCTGCGATCTCGATGAATTTCCCGAGTAGGTCCTTATTCCTTTCTGTGATCTCGATAGCTTTTTTAACGAAATACCAGTCGTAATATGCGGCTTTAAGACCTGCAATAACCCCTCTCTCCGTTGCCTGATAAGATTCCCCTTCGGCTTCCGAGAATTTAGTTGCTATTTTTTCTTTCAGTGAGAGCTTTCCGGGGAACGGGATTTCCTGGGAGAATGAAAACCTGACCATGCTGTCGGGGTCTTCGTCAAGCGTAATCCTGTCGAAACTGACATTCTGCCAGCTGAGCCCTATCAAGGGGTCAGGCAGTGTCCCTTCCTGAGAAGGACGCTTGGTAGAGGCTTCCCATTTCCACTTTGCGGCTTTTATCTCCGGGTTGTTTAGGCGCGCTTCCCGGACGAGGGAATCCAGGGTTTCTATATCTTCCGCCGATGAGCGGGCTCCGAATAATACTATCAATAACAAAGCGCCCATTAATATTTTCATGCTTACCTCCTCTTGAGGGGGTTAAAAACTAAAATTGATTCTGCAATAATTGTGTTTCGGGGACAAATTTTCCCCGCTGCGCCGGACTTTTTACGGTCGGCGTGCAAGATAAATAAACGGGTGGATATATCTATAGAAGAAAGGTGGAGTTTGAAATCTGTAAGTCGGGAGGATCGTGTTCTCTCTGGGAGAGGTCCTTTGACTTTTTCAGGTAACTAATGCTTGTGTTAAGATTCGCTACACGTATTTTGTGGACAAGAATTCGGTCAACCTTCGCGGACTGGCCACTCTCCGCGTTCAAGAGACTGTCAAAACAGCAGGATGAAGCGATAATGACCGGATTGTTTATTGTGGAATCATGTGCTTGTGTCGGGGTTTGCTCGCTGTCCTGATTCATATTATGGCATCCCTCACTCGACTTGGCTTCGGAAGGCGTAAATAAAGCGAGTCCGTCACGGCACAGGCCGCCGTAGCAGATTAACAAACTAAATATCAGGAAGAGACTCAAAGCTCTCATAATATTCCTTGCTTCATATTTTATAGCTTAAAATGTTGAAGTCAAATAACTTGTCTGGTTGATATGATAATTAAAAACAGTCATTTCATTAAGAACGTGAGATGGTATAGTTTTTAACTCAATGAGTAAATTAATAATAGTCTCTAACAGGCTTCCGGTCACCGTCAAGAAATCAAGAGGCAAATTCAAATTTCAGCCGAGTGTGGGCGGACTTGTAACCGGCATCGGGTCCCTCGATATGGGCAAAGAGCAGATTTGGGCGGGTTGGCCGGGCATCACTTTTTCGGGATATAAGTCGAAGGTCGATACAAAGAAATTAAGGGAAATGCTCGTAGCCGAAAGCTATTACCCTGTACTGTTGAGTAAAAACGACATTGAGAATTATTATCACGGGTTCTGTAATGAAATAATATGGCCTCTCTTCCATTATTTTGTTCAGTACGCGATATATGAGAAGAAGTTCTGGGAAAGCTACAGAAAAGTGAACGAAACTTTTAGCAACGCCGTTCTCGAAGTTGCCGGGAACGACGATGTAATCTGGATTCACGACTACCATCTGATGATGCTGCCTGATCTTATCAGAAAACGTCTCCCGGGGGCTAAAATTGGATTTTTTCTTCATATTCCGTTTCCGTCTTCTGAGATATTCCGTCTCATTCCCTGGTGCGGGGAGATTCTCAAGGGATTGCTCGGCGCTGATCTTATCGGATTTCATACATTCGATTACGCGCGTCACTTTCTTGAGAGCGTGAGGCGCGTGCTCGGTTACGAGCATACGCTCGGACAGCTTACCCTCGGCGATCACGCAGTCAGGGTTGATACGTTTCCCATGGGTATAGACTTTGAAAAATTCTCAAGCGCGCCCGAGGACCCGGAGGTGCAGGCCATAATCTCCAGACTCAGGGATGACATAAAAGAGGATTACAAAGTAATACTTTCTATAGACAGGCTTGATTACACCAAAGGGATACCAGAGCGTCTGCGCGCTTTCGATTTGTTTCTTAAAAAATACCCCAAGTATTCGGGGAAAGTCATTTTTATAGTTGTTGCCGTGCCTTCGCGCACTGAAGTGAAGCATTATCAGCAGCTGAAGAGCGAGGTCGATAATCTTACCGGCAAGATAAACGGGCAGCACGGAAAGATCGGCTGGGTTCCCATCTGGTATATGTACCGTTCTTTTGATTTCAACGACCTTTCCGCGCTGTACTCGATCGCCGATATTCTTTTTCTAACCCCGCTCAGAGACGGTATGAATCTTGTAGCAAAGGAATATGTCGCTGCCAGAACCAATGAAGACGGGGTGCTTATACTGGGTGAGATGGCCGGAACCGCAAAGGAGCTGGGGGAGGCGGTGATTATAAACCCGAACGACCTGGAGGGGACGGCTGATTCTCTGAATACCGCGCTCACGATGCCTGTCGGCGAGCAAAGGCGGAGAATGAAGAGCATGCGCGTAAGGCTTAAACGCTACGATGTTAAAAGATGGGCGCACGATTTCATGGAGAGAATGAAGCAGATCAAGGCGGTTCAGAGCCATCTGGTCTCAAAGGGTTTATCTTCCGGGAACAGGAAGAAGCTGATCGGGGATTTTAAGAAAAGCAAGAAATCTCTCCTGCTGATAGATTACGACGGCACATTAATGGACTTTAACGAAAGGCCCGAAAGGGTAATACCCGACAAGGAATTGAAAAAGATACTGGCGTCGTTATCCGGCAGGAAGGGGACTAATCTCGTAATAATCAGCGGTCGCGACAGGCATACTCTGGATAAATGGGTGGGCGATGTTTCCCGGAGCCTTGTGGCGGAGCACGGAGTGTGGATAAGGGAAAAAAACGGCTGGAATACTATCGATACACTATCCGATGAATGGAAAGAGGAGATAAAGCCGATACTTGAGGTATTTGTAGACAGGACTCCTGGCTCCTTTGTCGAGGAAAAGGATTACTCGCTCGTATGGCACTTCCGCCGGGTTGATCCCGCTCTGGCGATTATCAGGGTAGGGGAGCTTAAGGATGTGCTCCTTCATATTACTTCCAACCTCAATGTAGGCGTGCTCGAGGGCAACAAGGTAATAGAGGTGAAGGATACGAGTGTCAATAAAGGCAGAGCAGCCAAGCACTGGATGTCCAAAGCGAAGTGGGATTTCATATTGTCCGTAGGGGATGATATGACGGATGAGGATATATTCGAGGCTATGCCGAGCGGGGCTTATTCGATTAAAGTCGGATTCGGCCCCACGAAAGCGAGGTTTAGTCTCCCGTCCGTTTCCGAGGTAAGAAGACTGCTGAAGGATTTAGCTGAAAATTAACCTGATATGCGAATGAGATACGGAGGGTCGGCAAGATGGAATATGTGAAAATCGGAGAGACCGGGGTTGAGGTATCCAGGATAGGCCTCGGCTGCTGGGCCATCGGCGGCTGGCTCTGGGGCGGAAGCGATGAGCGCGAATCCATAGATACAGTGCATGCGGCTCTCGGTAAGGGAATAAATCTGTTAGACACCGCCGCTATTTACGGTTTCGGCAGGTCCGAAGAGATAGTGGGGAAGGCCCTTTCTGAATACGGCGGCAGGGACAAGGTAATAATAGCCACAAAAGCCGGACTCGACTGGACAAGCGGCAAGGTTTATCGTAATTCCACAGAGTCACGGATAAAAAGGGAGATCGAGGATTCGCTAAAACGTCTTCAGACGGACTATATCGACATATATCAGATACACTGGCCCGATTACGAGACTCCCATAGAAGAAACCGCCGGAGCGATGCATGACCTCTTTAAGGACGGGAAGATCAGGGCGATCGGTGTGAGCAATTATTCCACAGAGCAGATGGATATTTTCCGGGAGTCGGCTCCGCTCCACGCATCTCAGCCCCCTTACAATTTATTCGAGCGCGGGATTGAAGATGATATTCTCCCCTATTGTGATAAACACGGCGTAACGATGCTCATGTACGGCGCTCTTTGCCGGGGTCTTCTGAGCGGAAGGATGAAGCCCGATACTAAATTCGAAGGTGATGATATACGCAAGGTCGATCCGAAGTTCAAGCAGCCGAGGTTCGGGCAGTACCTTGAGGCTGTCGCAAGGCTCGATGAATACGCAAAGAAGAAATTCGGGAAGAGAGTTATACATCTGGCTGTCCGCTGGATACTGGACAAGGCCGCCTCACATGTGGCGCTCTGGGGCGCCAGGCGTCCCGATCAGCTTGAGCCGGTTCATGAAATACCGGGCTGGTCGCTTGCTCCAGAGGATTTTGGAGCTATTGATAACATTCTTGATGAAACCGTAATGGAGCATATCGGACCCGAATTTATGGCTCCCCCTCTACAAAAATCCAAGTAATTTCTATTAATTAGTTGACAATCCTCTCTTTGTGATGAGATAATTCAATCTATATAGGAGGTTATACAAAGGAGGAAGATTCATATGGACAATTTATTCGGTATTATCGTCTTCTTGGTCATATATGCATATCTGGCATATAGCCTTCAAGTAATAGCCGATAAAACCAACACTGAAAATTCATGGCTTGCCTGGATACCGATAGCCAATATCTACCTTATGTGTAAAATAGCGGGTAAGCCGGGTTGGTGGCTTATATTATTCTTAATTCCTATTGTAAATATAGTTATTGGCATAATAGTGTTAATGAAAATAGCCGAGCTTAGAGGCAAGCCGGGCTGGGTGGGAATACTCTGGATATTACCGGTTGTCGGATTAATAATACCGGGATACCTGGCTTTTTCAGACTGAGCAGCCCACGGATTTAATTAAAATCCTTAATCGCACCCGGGCTGAATTTATCCAGGCTGTCAATAGTTAAGTCGGCGGTTCGGAACTGTTCCGGGCTTAGGCGTTTGTCAGGGACTGCAATACAGAACATCCCGGCAGCTTTTGCAGATTTTACACCGTTAATCGAGTCCTCGATAGCTATACACTCTGAAGGCTCCACACCAAGCCTGCCCGCGGTATGAAGATAAATGTCCGGGTGGGGCTTTCCGTTTTCCGTACACTCCCCGTACACCACTTCGGAGAAGTAGTCACGGAGGGAAAACATGTCGAGAACGAAATTAACTACGCGGAGAGGTGAGCTCGAGGCTACGGCCAGAGGGTAATTATTTGCGCGCAGCTCGTTTAGGAGCGGAATCAGGCCCGGCACAAGCTCTAACTCCTCTTCGTATATCGCCGTCAGTATTTCCACCCTTTCCGAGATTATTTCAGTGATCGACTCCTTCAGATTAAATGTTTCCACGAGCAGCTTTCCGGAGTCGTTTTGGTTCAACCCCACTATCTGGTCTCTGTATTCGGGGCTGTAATCTATATTCCTTCTTGCCAGCAGCACCCTCTCCGTCTTTTCCCAGAGTGGCTCGCTGTCGATCATGACACCGTCCATATCGAATATGACCGCTTTTATCATTGAGTATTAAGGCATTTCCTTATTATTGCGACGCCGGAATCGCTTCCGGATGAGGTACTAAAGTTACCCGACAAATTGAGATAGTCACAAAATGCCGAATATCGGGCGGATATCCCGATTTCTCAGGATCAATCCGCGGCGCCGCGTTTATATGCCTCAATTTATTATACGGTCATATTTCCCTGTGTTTTCATAATTCTAATTAATATATGTTTATTCCGAAGGACAGGTGCCCCGATGGCCCGTAATACGCAGGCGGTCCGTAGTAAACGGGAGGCGCGTAGTATACGTAGGATCTTGGATAGTACGCATAGGGTCTGTAGTAGTTGTGTCTGTAGTAATTTCCTCCGTAATGCCCTCTATAGCGATGTCCCCTGTAATGGTGACGTCCCCCGCGATAGTGATGTCCTCCGGAGTAGTGATGTCCCCCTTTGAAATGATGACCCTGTCCATGACCTCTGTTGTGCCCGTGTCCATTTCTTGCCAGGCTCGAAGCGGGGGCGGCAAAGACAAAAGCGATGATTATCAATAAAGGAATTAATATTCTTTTCATGTCCGTCTCCTTTTAATTAGGCCTTTTGTAGATATAAACCCGGATTCCCCGATAAAGGTTTCAGAATATTGCTCCCGGGTCTTTAATTAAAAACTATCTCCGGCGGGCGGAACCAAAGCAACAAATATTTTTACACAGGGAGTTCTTTAAGGATTTTATGAATAATCCGGATGTTTATCGGGGTCAACGTGTACCGTAACTTCGGAGCCGGGAATATCATTCTCTATTTCTTTAATTATTTCTTCTGCTATTTCATGCGACCTAACGAAACTGAGGGTATGATCCATCACTACATGGAACTCGATGAATTTTACTGATCCCGCGTTCCTTGTACGCATCTTGTGGTAGCTCTTTACGCTGGGTCTGTATTTCATTATTACCTTTTCGACCTCCGAGACCGTTTCCTCCGGAAGCTCCTTGTCCATCAGTATGTCAACAGATTCTATTACTATATCCTTTGAGGACCAGAGTATAAGCGCCGCCACTATTATCGAAATAACCGGGTCAATGATGTTTAACCCCGTATATTTTATTATTATCAGCCCCGCGATTATTCCCGCGTTTGTATAGACGTCGAAGCTGTAGTGAAGACTGTCCGCGTTTAGAACAACGCTGTCGGTTTCACGCGCCACATTTTTTATATGCCTCGCGAGTAGCAGGCTTACAATTATTGATACCGCTATCACGGCTATTCCCGAATCTATAGACACCAGGTCCTCGCTTTCATAGAGCCTGACAATAGAGAGGTATATCAGGTAAAGAGAAGAAGCCCCTATTATAAAAGTCTGAAACAGTCCGGCCAGTCCTTCCGCCTTTCCGTGTCCGAATTTATGATCGCTGTCGGCAGGCTTTTCCGATTTATGGATGGAGAAGTAATTTGCGGAGGAGGAGGCAACATCGAGAAATGAATCCACTGCCGAAGCCAGTATGCTGATAGAGTTGGTGAGGAACCCGAATATGAGCTTAAAAACAATGAGTATCAGAGATACGCTTATTGACAGGATAGCCGTCTTTAGTTTTTTCTTCTTATTTTGATCTCGGCTGTTTAACGACAAGGGACTGAGTCTAATGAAGAATTGATTTTACTTACCCCGTATATTCTCAAATAAAAAGATTAATTTTCGAGGGCAAACCGGATGGAAATTATTACACACTCCATCTCTTTAATTTTTCCTCGACTTTTCTCTCAAGACTTTCTCTGTATTCATCGATGTCTATCTTTATCCTTGACGCGCCCGTTTTCATGGCGGCTTCCGCGACGGCAACCGATTCCCAAATAAGAACCCTCGGGTCAAAGGGCTTGGGAACTATGTATTCCGGTCCGAACTTGAAATGTTTCTCCCCGTAGGCCTTTGCCACGTTCTCGTCCGCTCCCTTTTTCGCGAGACCCGCCAGTGAGTATGCGGCGGCTACTTTCATCTGTTCATTGATCGCCATTGCCCGAACGTCGAGCGCGCCTCTGAAAATGAAGGGGAATCCGAGCACATTGTTTACCTGGTTCGGATAGTCGGACCTTCCGGTTGCCATTATTACGTCTTTTCTTGCGGCCTTGGCCTCGGGATATGAAATCTCCGGGTCGGGATTGGCCATCGCGAAGATTATCGGCTTGTCCGCCATGCTCTTCACCATTTTCTGAGTGACGGCGCCGCCCGAAGATAAACCGACGAAAACGTCAGCCCCTTTTATAGCTTTTTCAAGTGTTCTTGATTTTGTATCCGCGGCGAACATTTCCTTCTGGGGATTCATATTCTCCTCTCTTCCCTTGTATATAACTCCCCTGCTGTCGCACATTATGATATTTTCTTTCTTTGCTCCGAGCTGGATAAAAAACCTGGCGCACGCGATCGCTGACGCCCCGGCGCCGTTAAAAGTCATTTTAAGTCCGCCGATGTCCTTGTTCACCAGCTCGCAGGCGTTTAATAAACCGGCGCCTGATATTATCGCGGTTCCGTGCTGATCGTCGTGAAATACAGGGATATCCGTCTGCCTTCTGAGCTCATCCTCTATGTAGAAGCACTCGGGCGCCTTGATATCCTCAAGATTAATCCCCCCGAAAGTGGGTTCAAGATACTTTACGGTCTTTATTATTTCCTCAGGGTCCTCGCTGTTAATCTCGATGTCAAATGCGTCTATTCCGGCAAATCTCTTAAACAGTACGCTTTTCCCCTCCATTACCGGCTTTCCGGCCAGGGCGCCGATTTTTCCCAGTCCCAGGACGGCGGTTCCGTTTGAAATGACCCCGACCAGGTTTCCCTTATTAGTGTATTCATAGGCCAGATCGGGATCCCTGTGTATCTCCATGCACGGTTCCGCCACACCGGGTGAGTAAGCGAGAGAAAGGTCCCATTGGGTCAGGCAAGGCTTTGTAGGAACGACTTCTATTTTCCCTTTTCGGCCAATACTGTGGTATTCAAGAGCGGCTTTCTTCATATCCTTCTCTTTTTCAGCCGAATTCGACATGTGGTTATAATCCTCCGTTTATTGATCCAGTGCAAAAATATTTCAGGATGTGCATGTTGAATCTGTATCTTTAGTTTCTCACCCCGCATCCGCAGGTTGCCGGAGTACATCCGCAACCTGCACCGGCAGAGCCGGACGGGAGGAATTCGCTCTCAGATTTTATTCCGAAAGGGGAGAATTGCTTCTCTATATTCTTGCTTTTACATGAAAAGCATGAAATATCGTCTTTTGGGTTCAGAACCAGGGTCTCGAATTTTTCATCGCAATCGAGACACGTGTATTCGAATATCGGCAACCTTGTCAGCCCTCCGATTCATAAATGAATGGCAACTATTATAAATTTATATAAAAAGTAGTCAATGCGGTATTATCCATGAAATCAAGGAAAGACCTCTATTCTAATCTGGAAATTTACTATTATAACCGGAAGATTTAGCTGTGTTAAGCAGGCTGTTTGCGCGTCAACAGCTTAGTCTAGATTAAACTGAAATATCTTATGTCGTGTCCCTCGCCCTCAACCGCTAAAGCGGCTTTATAGTTCTCATCTATCTCTATATCATATAACGACCATTTTCGGTTATTACCGGTCACGGGGCTTCTGTTATTCCGGTATGAGGAGTCCCCGGGAATGAGGGAAAGGGTATAATCATCCCGCGGAAGGGATATACCCGCGCCCATAGCTTTCGTATACGCCTCTTTGCGCGTCCAGAGTTGAAAAAAGGCGAGCTTTTTAATGGCGGAAGGGCGGGATCCGTAAAATTCCCTTTCGTGCTGAGAAAAAAATCGTTCTATTATTTTATCGGCCCTTTTAACGTCCCTTAGGTATTCGACGTCCACTCCTACTTCTCTGTCTTTCGTCACTGCGTAAATGGCCAGACTGCGGGAATGGGAGAGGTTAAATTTCACATTTCGGGGGTTGATTCGGGCCTGTAATCCGGGTTTTCCGTATTTGTTGTAATCAAAAACCAGCTCGTTCGGACGAAGGTTTAAATATTTGCCCAATACGGTTCTCAGAACCCCGCGCGCCTGAATGAATTTGCTCCTTTCTTCGTTAAACCTGAAACGGTCGGCCCTCTTTCTCTCATCTGCCGATATTATCTCTTCATAACACTCTTCTGTTGCATTGGCCTCACTCTGGAAGCGGCATATCCATAAATGAACCTCCGTCTCGTCCGATATGAAATGAGCCGGGTGGTTCTTCCGGGTTTCTCCTTTGAAGCTCATATGAAAATAATACTACAACAGCTGCGGGTTTCTCAATACAGAATACTGTCTTCAAGGGGTTTCTCTGCAGAAGAGGGTGGATATCTGCCGGAGCTCTTGTAGGGGGTTATACAGGCCGCGACAGCCGCGACTTAATGCCTAAAAGGTTTTCCAGAAGTCTATGCCCGCCCAGTCAAGTACTTTCTGTCCGTATATATTCAAATAGAAGAGACTGTTCGTGATCATCAATAAACCGACTATTACAAGCGTCCCTCCGACCACGATTTTATAGATTCCGTAGTGACGCTTGATCCAGCCGAAGGCTGTGAGCGCCTTTGACAGGGCGAGTCCGGTTATAATGAAGGGCAGACCGAGGCCGATCGAGTATACGAAAAGCAGGGCTGCGCCTTTCCCTGCTCCCTCGGCTGTGCTCGCGTAGAGCAGTATGGACGCCAGTATAGGCCCCACGCACGGTGTCCAGCCGAATCCGAAGGCTATGCCGAGGAGGAATATGCCGACCAATCCCAGGTTGCCTTCGCCGATATTGAGCCGCCGTTCTCTGTAGAGGTGCGGAATTTTGATTATATCCATGGAAAAAAGCCCGAACAAAATAATTATTACTCCCGAGATTCTCAGAAGGAGCACCTTGTTCTCATGTATAAAAGTTCCTAAAAACGAGGCGGATGCCCCTAATGTCACGAAAACGAACGAAAACCCCAGGACGAACAGCAGGCTCGGAACCAGAATTTTACCTGTTCTGCCCTCTGTGGTTTCTCCGGTCAGCTCTTCAAAAGACATTTTTGATACCATGGAGACGTAGCCGGGTATCAGGGGAAGGACGCACGGGGAAAGAAAAGATATTACCCCTGCCAAAAATGCGATGATCCAGCTTACCTGAATTTCAGCGGGATTCATTCGATAATCTCCTTGAGGTAGGATTTGAATTTCTTCCTGCCGTCTTCACCAATGAACGGCCCGTAGTTTTTCACGACTATATTACCTTTTTTGTCCAGGAAAAAAGTGGCCGGTAAGGCTATGACCCCGTATTTGTTTGAAACTTCTCCTGAAGAATCGTAAAGATTGGTATAAGTTATACCTTCATTTTTTAAGAATTCCTCTGCGTTATTCCTGTCGTCCATTACATCTATGCCCACGAATACAACATCCTTGTCTTTATATTTCTTCCATGTCTGTTCGAAAAGCGGCATTTCCTCTTTGCACGGTCCGCACCAGCTCGCCCAGAAATTAATTACCGCAGGTTTCCCCCTGAAATCCTCAAGACTGACTTTCTTTTCCCCGTCGACCGATTCCAGTGTGAAATCTTTAGCCGCCGGCAGCTCTGATTGGGTTCCCGATTGCGCTTTCTCCTGGTCGCACGAAATCAGAAGCAGCGTAAGCAGAAGAGGGATTGTAAATAGGTATATGTTTTTCATAGTATCTCCTTAGAGCGTATTAATATATGAACGACAGGTCTTAAATAATATACCATCCAATAAATTTATGTGAGTGAGTATTTAATATAAGATTCGGTTATCTAACTATGGTTTCATTAATTCGTAATAATTTATTTCCGGTCCGAACCGGTAACAGCCCGGCACTGAGGTCATCCCCTTATTCCTTCCAGATAGGAGGCGGTTAGCTCGTTCTTCGGAGACGTGAATAATTCTCCGGTTCCCGCGTATTCAATAAGTCTTCCCGAACCTCCTGTCAACCAGAACAGGGCGGTGAAATCCGAGATTCTCCGGGCCTGAGCTAAATTGTGAGTCACGATCAAAACGGAGTAGCGGCTGCGAAAATCTTTTATGAGGTCCTCTACCATACCTCCCGAGATCGGGTCAAGAGAGCTGCAGGGCTCGTCCAGCAGTAAAGCGTCCGGCTCGAGAGAAAGCGCCCTGGCTATACAGAGCCTCTGTTGCTGCCCTCCCGAGAGGGAAAGCGCGGGACTCTTGAGCCTGTCTTTTACCTCACCCCACAGACCCGCGTCATTCAGGACCTTTTCAATGATATGATCTACATGATATTTATCCTTTACTCCGTGCTCCTTTAAGGGAAGCGCGATATTTTCCCGGATGGACAGCGGAAAGGGATTGGGTCTTTGAAAAATAAGGCCTATTTTTTTGCGGAGCCATGTTACGTCGGTAGCGGGACTCAGTATATCCGAATCACCGAAATATATGCTTCCCGTAACACGGCACCCTTGAAAGAGGTCCGTCATGCGGTTGAGCGCGTGAAGAAAGCTCGATTTGCCGGACCCTGAAGGTCCTATCAATGCCGTGATTGAATTTGCCATAACGGGAAGCGATACGTTCTTAACCGCGCTCTTGCCATTGTAAAACACGCTCAGGTCTTCAGCTCTGATGAAAGGGTCGTTGTTGGCGATCTCGATTGGAAGTTTCGTATTGTCAACCGCCATACTCAAGTGGGAGTATTGTTTCTTTCTCATAAATTCTACGTCCTTCCTTTTATCCAGTATTTGCCGATCAGAGCCGCCGTTATGTTTATGAATAGAAATATGGTGATGAGTACCAGAGCGGATGCGTATGCGTTCTGGTTTCCACCCGGAACGTTCAAGGACAGATCGAATATATGAACGGAAAGGGCCCTCCCCGAATCGAGAAGGGACGTCGGCATTCTGTCCACATAACCGCTCGTGAATAGGAGCGCTGCGGTTTCTGCTATCGCCCTTCCGGTGCCGAGAACCACGCCTGCGATTAATCCCGGAATCGCGACGGGGAGAAGGATGCGGAAGATAGTGGTTATCCTTGAAAGGCCGAGCGCCGCTGCGCCGAGTCTGTATTCCGCGGGTACCGATCTGAATCCTTCCTCGGTCGACCTGATCAACATCGGAAGAACCATGCAAGCGAGCGTAAGCCCGCCCGATAAAATAGAGAAGCCCAGACCCAGAATTTTTGTGAAAAGGGCGAACCCGAACAAACCGAATACGATTGAGGGTATCCCCGCAAGGATATCAAGGCTTCTTCTCACAAATCTCCCCGATTTACTCTCCGCCGAAGTGAATTCCGACAGATATATGGATGTTCCGAGTCCTATGGGAAGTGAGACAGAAATGGATACCCCGAGTATGAGGGCGGTTGAAACAAGTATTGAGCTTATACCTCCATCGCGCCCCGCGTTAAGCGGAGGCTGGGTTAGAAATTCCCATGAGATTTTTCCAGCTCCGTTCCATATTAAATTTCCGATTATGATGAGAAAGACGGCGCTTATGAGAAGAGCGGCTCCCCAGATGATAACAGTGTAGATCGAGTCGCGGTCCGCCCGGGTGTTCCGGTGCGTTCTGCCCGCGGCGGGGCCGGGCAAATCTCTATGATTCTCCATAGATCCTCCCTCTGCTCACCTTCTCCGCAAGAGCGATCAGGGTTATTATCAATGCCGCCAGTATTAGTCCGCTTACGAATAGCGCGGAGCTGTGCAGGCCTGTGGCGTAGGACATCTCAAGCGCGATATTGGCCGTCAGTGTCCTCACCGGCTCGAATAAGCTGTCGGGCACCTGCACTATATTCCCGCAGACCATAAGGACAGCCATTGTCTCTCCTGCAGCGCGGCCTATTGAAAGAATCACTCCGGTGAATACACCGGATTTGGAGGCCGGAAGAACTACATTTGTTACTGTTGTGATGCGCGAGAGTCCGAGCGCCGCCGCGCCCCGGATATACTCGTCGGGCACGTTCCTGAAGCTTGCGTCCGTAATGAGCGCAACTGTGGGCAGAATCATCAGAGTCAGGATCAGAATGCCGGCCAAGAGGCTTTGTCCCGGAGGCTCAATCATCCCTATCAGAGGGGCAAGCACAACCAGTCCCCAGAAGCCGTAAACAACCGACGGTATTCCCGCCAGGAGCTCGATAAGCCGGCGGTATATTCCGGAAATGCCGGGAGGGGCGTAATAGTTGGAGAAGACCGCTGAAATGATGCCGAGCGGCGTTGCGAGTATTACAGAGCCTGCCGTAACAAGTATTGTCCCCCAGAGCATCGGCGCCATGCCGAATTTGTCCTCCCCCGGGTTCCATGACAGGTCGGTAAAGAATCGGCTCAAGCCGATTTCTCTCAGGGCCGGTACGGACTCCGCTACAAGAAACGCGGCAATCAGAAGAACTATCATTCCGGAAAGAAGTGCTGACAGCCGAAATATTAAAAGTGCGGGTAAATCAGTTCTGTAACGGGACAAAGTACTGCTCCTTTATAATATCGTGTACCGCTTCCGACCGGGCGAATTCGATGAACTGTCCGGACAGGCCCCGGGGTTTTGATTTCGTAATGAAATTTAAAGGACGGGAAAGAGGGAAGCTCCCGTTTTGTACGTTTTCAAGGGTTGCCTCGGTTCCTCCGACCGGCAGGAGCTTGATCGGTACACCTATGCTTTCGTCATACTCGGCGGTGCCGATCGACACATATCCGATAGATGAGGGGTTTCCGGCTACCGTTTTTATTCCCTGTTCGTTATCGCCGATTATTACCCGGGCTTTAATATCGGAATTTTTAAGACCGAAGTATTTTAGAAAAAGCTCGAGTGTCGCGCGGCCCTCCGCTTTGTTGACCACGGTGATCGGTGCTTTTTCCCCTCCTATCTCGCTCCAGTCGGTAATTTCCCCGGTGTAAATTCCCTTTATTTGCAGGTCGCTTAATTGGGTAACGGGGTTGTCTTTGTGCACTATTACGGATATCCCGTCCCTCGCCACGGGAAACGCAAGAAGATCGCTCTCTTCGCTATGCAGGGCGCGGGATATCATTCCAATATCCGCGATTCCCTGACGAGTGTCCGAGATGCCTCTCGATGTTCCCCCTGTTTGCACGTCCACGCGGACCCGGGGATGTGAGGACTCGAACCTTTTTCCGATCTCGGACGCAAGCGGAGCAACCGTGCTGGAGCCTGTTAAAACAAGCCTGCCGCTTAGACCCCCGGGATTTGTTTTATAATCGTCGATATCGTCTGAGCAGGAATTAAGACAGACCAGAGTGAATATAAACACTATCGAGGCAAGGATTATATTGAAATTCGTGTTCACGGAGATTAAATACCTCCCTGAGCCTTTGTTGAGAATTCGGGACCGAGATCGAAAACCGTATCGATATCCATCAGAGTCTCAAGCATGAAAAAACTCAATCCTCTTTCTTTTATTCGCTCTATTGTTTGTTTGAGCACCTGATCGGTACTCCAGTCGATGTTCCGGAAGATTTCCGGTTCATAGCTCTTTAACCCCAAGAGATAATAACCTCCGTCGTCCGCGGGCCCGACGACTAAGTCGTGATGTCGAAGGCACTCAAACGCGTATGCAACCGTATCCGCCGAGACATCGACGCAGTCTGTCCCTATAATTACAGCCCTGTCGCTCACGCCTGAAAAAACCGTCCGGAAGGCGTTTGAAATCTTCTCTCCCAGTGTATGTCCCTGCTGTGGAAGGTATGAATCGGGAGTGTTTCCGAGCCAGCTTCTGATCTCCTTATCTTTTTCAGGCGGGTCGAAGAAAATCTCGGTCCAGTAATTGGCGGTATTGCAAACGTTATTTATTACAGTCTCGGCCATGTAAGAGTATATTGCTGCCGCTCTTTCGGCTCCTAAATCCTCTGCGAGGCGTGTCTTCACCTTTCCGGGCTCGGGATATTTTGCGAAAACTATTAATGTATTCCTGGAACTTACGTCGTGCATCTATCTATTCTCTTTTGTCTCGACTACGCGGTGGCTCCTCCACAACCGCTCCCCGAGCCTGCTGTGCATCCGTAACAGTGGGAGGCGAACATTATCTTGCGGTTTATCATTGCATCGTAATCAAAATCGAAGATAGTCATCGGTCCTCTCTCGTTGCTTATCTCCATATTAAGCATCTGGTTGAAGTCGCAGTCATAGATTCGACCGTCATGGCTCACACTTAAAAGCGACCGGCACATAACTCCCTCGGCCGCCGCGGGGTTGAATGCGTTTACGAGCTTGTTCATGTAATCGTCGTAAGCGCCCAGGCGCTTGAGCTGCTGTTTGAACCGGTTGATGGGCATGTTTGTAATGGCGTATAGGCGGTTGAACATAATGCCGTATTTCTTGTATAACTCACGCTTGAAATCCGATTCGAGGCTCTTCTGTGAACCGGGGAGAAAGGCCCCTGCCGGATTATATACGAAATTAAGTATTAGACCTGTGTCGTCCTTGCCGTACCCCTCTTTATTGAGAAGCAGTATTGACTCAATGCTTTTCTCGAAAACCCCCTTTCCCCTCTGCCTGTCGGTGAAATATTCCTGATAGTAGGGCAGGGACGATATAACTTCTACTCCGTGGTAGGCATAAAAACCGGGGAGGTAGCTCTTACTCTCGCCTGTGACCGGATTTCCGTCAAGAGTTACGGTGAGGTTGTGTCTTACCATTACATGTTTCCCCAGGTTTGTGGCTTGAGACACAAAGTAATCGAAATGCGGGTTTAATTCGGGTGCGCCCCCTGTAATGTCGAGATTCTTTATAGCACGATGTTCGGAGAGTATTTCTAGACAGCGGTCAACCGACCTCAGGTCCATCTGCTCGGTTCGTTTCGGAGAGGCATCGACGTGGCAGTGAACACAGGCCTGATTACACAGCTTGGTGACGTTTACCTGAAGGGTGTCGATAGCAAGAGGCCGCAACGCAAGTTTGTTTTCTTCGAGGGTTTTGTAAAAGTTGTATTTTTCGTCGTACTCCGAAGAGTCCATATTTTCCTTCCGTTTGAGCACGGTGACAAAAGACATCTGAAACTCCTTACCGGATCTATGATATATCTATATACGTATAATTACAGCGCACCGTTTCTTTCAAGCACGTTATGCATCTGGATTCCGTGAATGAGCGTAATCCCCGCTTCCAATGAGGCCGCTACATGTATCGCCTCTGTCATCTGCTCGGGGTCTGCGCCGCTCTCAAGGCACTGCGTGGTATAGGCATCGATGCAGTAGGGGCATTTTTTTACGTGGGACACGGCCAGCGCTATCAGGGCTTTTTCTCTTTTTGTCAGAGCCCCGTCCTCACCTGTGGCCGCGTTGTAATAATCGAAGAACTTCTTCATAAGCTCTTCGCTGAATTTCCCGACTTCGGAAAAGCGCTTTAAATCCTTGGGATCGTAATAATCCATTTTATTCCTCCGTTAATGTTGATAGCCGGTTGCTCAGCAGCAGGCGCCGCCGCCGTTGGGTGAACAGCCGGGGCTTTCCTGCGCGCTGCCGTCAGGCTCCGTTATCGTAAACATACCGGAATACGGAGGCCGGGAAAGTTTTTGAGCAGTATCGGTGCATACCTCGACCGGCTGATTTCGTGGAAAGACGTGGCCTTCTTCGTCTATTATCACTTTGAAGGGTCCCCTGTAAGCCGCATACTGACCTTTGTAGACGCAGCCGGAAGTCTTCTCATATTTGTATCCCCGTATCGTGACCGAATAGAAATCAATATTCTCGATTGTTTTCCAATAGGTCTTGTTAAGCACCTCGAGCCCGTAGAAACCCGCCTGCTCGATTTGTGAAAGGAGCCGGTTCTCGGTCAGCGACCCTGCTATACATTCCCCAAGCAGCTGTTTATCGTTTTTAATGTGATCGGGCATATCGCTCCCTGATACTATGTCCGAGATAACTAATCTTCCGTGATCCCTGAGGACTCTCCGGATTTCCGAGAATACCTTCCTCTTGTCGGGAGACAGGTTAATGACGCAATTCGAGGTAACCAGGTCGGCAGATCCGTTCTCTACCGGGATTTCCTCAAGAAACCCTTTCCTGAATTCCACATTTTCATATCCGAGATTCTCGGAAACGGTGATTTTGCTTTCTCCGGCCACTTTTAGCATATCATCCGTCATGTCCACGCCGATGACCCTTCCGCCGGGACCCGTTTTTCTTGCCGCGATGAAACAATCAATGCCGGCGCCCGAGCCCAGATCGAGAACGGTCTCCCCTGGGACTATTCCCGCTATGCTGACAGGGCTTCCGCACCCGTAAAACCTGTCGATAACATCTTTGGGTATATGATCTGTGTCTTCAGACGGGTAGGTGGTGGGGCAGCAAAGACTTTCCTCGGGGTCTCGCGCAGCGCTGCCGTAAAAATCCTTTACAAAATCCCTGGTATCGTTGTCATTTCGCATTTTAAAAAGAGCCTCCTGAGCGATTATATTATGCTTAATAAGAAATGTCCGTCTTTTTGTATTTAAAACTTTTTAATCGCTCCGACGTTAGTAAGATTGTCGGAATATAATTTAAAACTAAGTATTTTTATTTTGAATAAAATTAGTCTTGCCGAATTCTATGCTGCAGCAGTGAAAGTCAAGTATGTTCTTTTTCTCGCGACCGTTTTGGTAACAAACCGGGTGTAATTTATACATTACGAACTTTCCCTCCTTATTGTCTAGGACGAGACCTGCGTTCCTCAGCACCCCCAGATGGTGGGAAGCCTGAGAGTACTCAACCCCGGTGTGTTCGGCTATTTCCGATACGGAAAATTCTCCCGTGAAGAGCAATTCCAGTATCTTAAGCCTCGTGTCGTCGGCAAGCGCCTTCAGAACCCTGGCGCAATTTATTGAATCCATACCTACTCCTAAAGAATATTAGATGGTCCTTTTCGGTAAAAGATTCATAGAGTTTTGCCGGCCCGCCAATACAGCCGGATATTATTCCTTATTTATAGTAGATATATATAATGTGTTTATATCGAGAGCGAATCGGGTATTTTTTTCATGCCGGTTTATATTATTATATTAAAGGATGTCGGCTGGATGCAGGTACCACACAATCATAGGTTAAAGAGACCATGTTAAAAGCAGTGATTTTTGATTTTGACGGCATAATTGCCGATACAGAGCCCGTACACATGCGAGCCTTTCAGCTCGCCCTTGACGAAAAGGGGATCTCGCTCACGCGTAAGGATTATTACGAAAAATACCTGGCCTATGACGACAAAACCTTATTCAGGACAGTGCTTGAGGAAGGGGAGCATACCCACGATGAAATTCTCATAAGTGATTTGATGGATAGGAAATCGGACCATTATGAGGCTTTAATAAAGGGTAATATCAAAATATTGCCGGGCGCCGGGGACTTTATAAGAAATGTCGCAGCTAAATACAGCCTTGCTATAGGGTCGGGGGCGCTCAGGGGTGAGATATTGCATATTCTGCAGTTCGCCGGAATCGATGACTATTTTGATGTGATTGTAAGCGCCGAGGACGTTCAACAATGCAAACCCGCGCCGGATGTCTTTCTAGAGGCATTGAGGAGGCTTAACACTAAGAGGTCTCATTCTGAGACTATTACATCCTCCGAGTGTTTAGTGGTGGAGGATTCCGTCTCCGGCGTGAGGGCCGCAATCTCAGCCGGGATGAAATGCCTTGCCGTCACTAATTCATGTTCGGCTCAAGAGTTATCCGGGGCTCATCTGGTTAGAGATAGCTTGAACGAATTAAAGTTAAAGGAAATAGAGGATTTGTTTTAATATAAAGCTTTTCAGGATTTATGCCGTAAATCATATATCCAGCGTGCGAGTGTATCCCTGTCAACCAGAGTGCATCCGACAGCCCGGCCGAGTTTCCGGGCCTGATCCTCGCAAAATTGTCTTGTGATTACGATTGACCGGTCACAGTCAAAACGTGCTTTCTCCCTGTCAATCTCATTTACTATCATTCTTGATACGTTGTTTGCATTTGTGTTGATGTGAACGGCGTATTTTAAGTCACCCTTTTTCGCTATGAAGTCGGTGACAGGATTAACGCAGTCGGGGAGATTGTCAATCTCGTACCCCCTATGCTTGAGGAGCTCGGCTGCAAAGCTTTTAAAGTCCGCAGTATCCATCCTCTCAACACCCGAATGCTCGTAGAATTCGAAAATTTTGTCCCATTTCCGCTTTTTTCTCCTCCCCTTGAAGTGGCTTGTAGATTTAATAAGAATTAGGAGGAGAATAACTATTGTAAGGAGCGTCAAGACGGTAAGACTGTTCCTTGTAATTACAATCAGGAGTTTTTTCGCCTGAGCCGTCAAATCTCCGTCTTCGGTGTCGATTGTTTTTGCCGATTCCCTGTATTCGGGCGGGACCTTGCCGGGGTCATCTACCAGATGGATTACGCCTTCTTCATCTGTCCAGCGGTAGATCTCTCCGCCGAGTGCGGGGCTGGTGCTTGCGTATACGAAAATCAATACGATTAAAATGAGCTTATATCCCATTTCATCGATAATTATAGGACCCGATGAAGATGTGTCATAATTGAAATTCCGGTCAGCTCGGCTTAATTCTCGCCTCAGGATTGAGAAATCCCCCAACTCCCATTAGTATTAAGGCATGAAAATGTACGCGTTAATAATGGCGGGCGGTGAAGGTAAAAGATTCTGGCCTCTCAGCAGCAGGGAAAGGCCCAAGCAGTTCCTTTCCCTTATCGGGGGAGAATCGCTGATAAGGCAGACGGTGGACAGACTCCTTCCTCTGATTCCGATTGGAGACATCTTTATTGTCACCGTTGACCGTTACGCGGAAGAAACTCTGAAACATATACCCG
This sequence comes from Deltaproteobacteria bacterium, assembly GCA_040223695.1. Taxonomy (NCBI): domain Bacteria; kingdom Pseudomonadati; phylum Myxococcota; class Myxococcia; species Deltaproteobacteria bacterium. Next base: position 17,932 of record JAVKFU010000020.1, on the reverse strand, counting down.
AGCTTCCATTGGCGAATTTGATATTGGAGCCCGAGGGGAAGAATACGGCTCCCTGTATTGCGTACGGTACCCTCAGGATTTGTGCACAAGCTGAGGAGCCTCTAATCGCGGTAATTCCGGCCGACCATGCGATAGGGGACGACGAGGCGTTCAGGGATACGCTCCGGTTTGCAGCCGATGCAGCAGACGTGAAGACTGATAACGGACAATTTCCGCTGATTACGCTTGGCGTGAGGCCCTCATCACCCGAGACGGGATACGGGTACATTAAGCAGACAGATAATGTGGTACTCTCCTCGGATGATTACCGTGCTCTTGAGGTTAAAAGATTTACAGAGAAGCCGGATTTGGAAACAGCCCTCCGTTTTCTCGATGAGGGAGGATATTACTGGAACAGCGGTGTATTTATCTGGAAGGGCTCTTCAGTTATATCCGAGTTTTCACGCATTCTTCCGGACTGGCACAGTCAGTTCGATCGAATTTTAGAAACGATGGACAAAACATCGGGCCCCGAGGTAATTCAGTCTTTCTATAAAAATATAGAACCGGGATCAATTGATAAGTTAATACTTGAAAAGTCCCCGAATACGGTTGTAATTCCGGTAAATTTCCCCTGGAGCGATGTTGGAAGCTGGAAGGCCCTCGATGAATTCCTCAGAACTGACGGGGAGGACAACATAATTTTCGGCAGGGGTGTATCAGTCGATTCGTCCGGATGTCTGATATACGGCGACCGCAAGGCTGTAGCCCTTGTCGGCGTCAAGGATTTGGTGGTGGTTGATTCCGACAACGGGGTGCTGGTATTGAATAAAGAAAATTCCCAAGATGTAAAAAAGGTGATAGAAGAGCTTAATAAAAAGGGTAAGCTTAAGACAGACAACCCGCTGTAATTAATTGATATTTGTTGTTAATTGTCCTACAATACTAAATAATCATAACCCGAGAGAGTAAAGTTACGGAATAGATCAATGCGAGAAGGTATCATATTCATAATTTCAGGGCCTTCCGGAGGCGGGAAGACCACGCTTGTAAAAAAAGTACTCGAATCATCGGAAAATTTGATGTTTTCAGTTTCCTATACGACACGGAAGCCCAGAGGAGGAGAAGTCGATGGAAAAGATTACAAATTCGTTTCCGAGAAAGAATTCCGAAAAATGATCGGCGAAGGCAAGTTTGTCGAATATGCGGAGGTGCACGATCAACTGTACGGTACCCCGGTCGATTTACTGGAAGAGGCGACGTCGAAAGGGATTGACCTGATACTCGACATAGACGTTCAGGGGGCGAGTCAGATAAGGAATAAATATGATTCGGGCGTGTACTGTTTTGTCTTGCCTTCCTCTTTCAGGATTTTAAAGGAGAGACTGTCAAAAAGGGCTAGCGAAAACGTTTCTGAAGCGGAAAGACGTCTTTCCGAAGCAAGGAAGGAGATGGAAGACATCGATTACTATGATTATATTATAATTAATGATTCTCTTGACGAGGCTGTCAATTGTCTGGCCTCTGTTATAACCGCCGCCAGGTGCGAGAACGAGAAGGTTTTGGTGAGAATTGATAAGGATTATTTTTCTTAAACTAAGATGATAAGGCTGAACGACATAATAGAGAGGGTTAATTCCTACCTCTACCTTAGCGACTCCGATGTTGAGCTTATAAAGAAGGCCTACGTCTATTCCGCGAAGGTCCATGCGGGGCAGATCCGCAGTTCCGGTGAGCCTTATCTCAGCCATCCCCTCGAAGTAAGCGGCATACTTGTGGAAATGAAGCTGGATGTGCCTTCAATTATCACCGGACTCCTCCATGACACGGTTGAGGATACTCTGGCGACTCCGGAGGAGATTGAAACGCTGTTCGGGAGTGAAACGGCATTTCTCGTGGACGGCGTTACAAAGATCAGCCGCCTGCCTTATACCACGAACATTGAACGCCAGGCGGAGGGTTTCAGGAAACTTATACTGGCGACGGCCAAAGACATCAGGGTGGTTTTGGTAAAGCTTGCCGACAGGCTCCACAATATGCGGACGCTCGAGCACCTCGAGCCTGACCGCCGGAAGAGAATAGCCAAGGAAACATTCGATATTTATGCTCCGCTGGCCCACAGGCTCGGAATGAACTGGGTCACGAACGAGCTAGAGGATCTTTCCTTTAAATTTCTGAATCCGGATGAATACCAGAGCCTGTCGAAACGGATTTCGGACAAGAGGAAAGAATGGGAGGTTCATGTCGATGAAATTAAAAATATTATCGGGAAGAAGCTGCTCGAATTCGATATAAACGCGGAGGTCACCGGCAGATTCAAGCACGTCTACGGAATTTACAGAAAAATGCTGTCTCAGAATATAGAGTTCGAAAGCGTTTACGACGTTATAGCCTTTAGAATTATTACCAACTCTCTGAGAGAGTGTTACGAGTCGCTGGGGGCGGTGCACTCGTCGTGGAAGCCTGTCCCCGGTCGTTTTAAGGATTACATCGCGCTTCCGAAAGGTAACGGTTATCAGTCCCTTCATACAACCGTTATCGGGCCTTTCGGGGAGCGTATGGAAATACAAATCAGGACACGGGCTATGCATGAGGTTGCCGAGTACGGGGTTGCGTCACACTGGCAATATAAAGAAGGCGGGATGGACGGAAGCGGAAAGTACGAGATTTATTCGACCCTGAGACAGCTCCTTGAGTGGAAGGATATAAAAGACCCGACGGAGTATATGGAGGCTATCAAAGGCGAGCTTATATCGAATGTTGTTTATGTGTTCACGCCCCAGGGTGATCTTATGGAGCTGCCGAGCGGCGCTACTCCTGTGGATTTTGCCTACGCCGTCCATACGGAGGTGGGAAACAGCTGTACGAGGGCTATGGTAAACGGAAAGCTTGTTCCATTGAGCCACCAGTTAAAAACCGGGGATACGGTTGAAATAGTGACTTCACACGACAAACACCCTAACAGGGACTGGCTCAAATTCGTAGTAACCTCACGCGCAAAGACAAAAATCCGCTCATGGCTCAGAAATGAGGAAAGGTCTCAGTCGGAGATAGTCGGGAAATCGATATGCGAGAGGAAGTTTAAACAACACGGACTCGACTTCCAGTCCATTCTTAAAAAAGGCGAGCTTGAGGAAGCGCTTTCCGAGCTTAACTTCAAAGATGAGAAAGAGCTGTATTTAGCGGTGGGTTTCGGGAAGATATCCGCCACGGACGTACTTAAGAAAGTGCTTCCTACGGATAAAATTCATGCAGCCCCTGAAAAAGAGTCGAGAATCGAGAAGATCATACGCACCATTACCCGCTCAAGAGAGGGCGGGGTGCTCATCAGCGGATACAACGATGTTATGATCAGGTTCGCAAATTGCTGTTCCCCTCTGCCCGGCGAGCAAATTACCGGGTACATAACGAGGGGGAAGGGTATAACGATACACAAAAATGACTGTCCCCGTTTGCTCGATGTCGATCACGCAAGGAGAATCGAAGTGGAGTGGGACAGAAACTTCAAAGGACAGAGACCCGCAAGAATCGAGGTCATGTGCATAGACCGTCCCGGAATTTTATCGAATATAACGAGCTCGTTCTCAAGCTCCGATGTAAATATCTCAAAAGCCGAGATTCACTCGACCGATGTGGATACCGCCGTGGGAACTTTTGATGTGGTGGTCAATGATCTTGAGCAGCTGGAAAATGTCATGAAAGCCATCCAGAGGGTTGAGGGAGTAAAGTCGGTCCAGAGAATGCTCGAATGGGAAGGGCCGTAATTGATTGAGGTGTAAGCAAACGGTTGTCCTCTAATTTGTATTCCGGCTTACGGCCAATATTGAAACAACCTGATTCCCCATATATAATCAAACCTCAATTATGGTCGGTTTATGGTCAAGGGACAAGAAAGTAAAGAACAGAGCCAAGAAGATTCTTTCCGAGACAAAATCCCTTTTAAATAACAACAGCTCAAAATTAAAGCCCAAAGCTCGGGAGATAATAAACAAAAGAATAAGCGCGCTTGAGGGCGCTATCTCCGGTGGAAACACCGAGGAGATTAAAATTAAAACTGATGAGCTCGAAGTAGCTTCGAGGGATTATCTCTCCGGTTTTACGAAGTCCAAGCTGAGACAGAATGTTGAAGCCCTCATATTCGCAATTGCGCTTGCGCTTATCATAAGAACCTTTATTTTCCAGCCCTTTAAAATTCCCTCGGGGTCTATGATTCCCACCCTTCTTGTGGGAGACCACCTGCTGGTGAATAAATTCATTTACGGAACGAAAATCCCTCTTACCGACAAGATTATATTTCCGTTAGAGGAGATAGAGAGGGGCGACGTTATAGTCTTTACCTATCCCAACTCGGAACACGATCCATCAAAAAAAGGCGTTTATTATATAAAACGAGTGGTGGGTCTTCCCGGAGACAGTATTGATATAGACGGCAGGGAACTATATATTAACGGAGAGAAGGTACCGCTTGAATTTCTGGGGTCATACGTTGACGAGAGAAACGGTGAGCAGTTCGATGAGTACGATGAGGATCTGTTCGGCGACGAACACCCTGTTATTTTCCGAAAAGGCAGCCAGCAGACAAACAGGGGCAACTATATTCCCGTTACAAAAGTCCCCGAGGGTGAGGTATTCGTAATGGGGGATAACAGAGACAACAGTCAGGACAGCAGATTCTGGGGTTTTGTCCCGATAGAAAACATAGCGGGTAAAGCGTTCCTGATTCACTGGTCGTGGGATTTTGATAACCCGGATATCCAGAACAAGGTGAGGTGGGGAAGAATTTTATCGGGAATTAATTAAATAAGCTGCGGAATATCTAAAAAGGGCGGTAATGGAGAGGTGATAAAATGAAAAGCTTATCCTCTATTTTCTGGTTCATTGTCCTCGCCCTCATTTTCTATGTAGGATTCAAAGTCGTTCCCATTTATTATAAGGGGATTTTAGGGATCAGAGGGGTATGTAAGCAAAATGCCGACGTGTATCATAAATACGGAGGCGACTACATACGGACCGGCATGTCAGAGCAGCTCGACAGCATGGGGATACCACCGAACAAGAGAGAAGTAAAAATTTCCCGGTCATCCGATTCTATAGTGATCCGGGTTTATTACCACGACAGCGCGACTTTCTTCGAGAGGTATACGAGGGAATTCGAGTTTGAATACGAATGCGAGGGAGTCCTCAGAAGCGTACATCAATAGGATTCTGAAATGACGGATAAAACAGCAATGAACTCTGCCTCTGTGAAACGCACTATCCTGCGTATCGTGAATGAGATTCTGGAGAGAAATAACGGTGCAAGCGATATTGTTATTATAGGGGTCAGGACCAGGGGCGTTCATATTGCCGAGAGAATCGCAAGCGCGATAGAGAAGCTCGAGGGTATAAGGCCCCCTTTGGGCACTCTCGATATAACGCTCTACAGAGACGATCTCAGACAAAAGACCGAGTGGCCCAAAGTAAAGAGAACCGAGATACCGTTCTCGGTCGAAGACAAGAAAGTGATCCTTGTGGATGACGTGCTGTACACGGGGCGCACGACGAGGGCGGCCATCGAGGCTATTATGGACTTCGGAAGGCCCTCTGCGATACAGCTCGCCGCCCTTATAGACAGGGGGCACAGAGAACTACCCATACAGCCGGATTACATCGGTCATAAAATAGAAACTGCGAGGACCCAGGAGGTGAGGGTGCTTTTAAAGGAGACAGACGGGAAAGACGAGGTCCTATTGGTGCAAGATTAGAAATGGAATTTGAGCGCAAACACATCCTGGGGCTTGAAGAGTTAAACGCGGAAGAGATAACCCTTGTTCTCGATACGGCGGAGTCGATGAAAGAGGTTTCGGAGCGTGATGTTAAAAAGGTTCCGGCGCTCAGGGGGATGACTGTCTGCAATCTGTTTTTCGAGCCGAGCACCAGAACCCGGTCATCGTTCGAAATCGCCGAAAAAAGACTTAGCGCCGATGTTTTAAATTTCACCACTTCCCAGAGCAGCGTAGTCAAGGGCGAAAGCCTTCTGGATACCGCGAGAAATCTCGAGGCGATGGGAGCCAGCATGATTGTAATCAGGCATCCGATGTCGGGCGCGCCATGGCTCCTGGCGAAGGAGCTCAATTCCTCAATTATAAATGCCGGTGACGGCTCCCATGAACATCCCAGTCAGGCGCTTCTCGATCTGTTTACAATAAGACGTATGAAGGGGGGGATAGAGGGGCTCAAAATCGTTATCGTAGGCGACATACTTCACAGCCGTGTGGCAAGATCGAACATTTGGGGGTTCCTGAAGCTCGGAGCCGAAGTCCGGGTTGTCGGTCCCCCGACCCTGATACCGAAGTACATCGAAAAAATCGATGTCAGGACGTTCTATAATCTGAGTGAGGCGGTAGTGGATGCGGACGTAATAATTATGCTGAGGATTCAAAAAGAGAGACAGGATTTCGAGTTCTTTCCTTCACTCAGGGAGTATTCGAGATTTTACGGGCTTACGCGCGAAAAAATAAAAAGGGCGCACGAGAATGTTACCGTTATGCACCCCGGTCCGATTAACAGGGGTGTCGAGCTGTCCTCCGATATGGCAGACGGGCCGGGATCGGTAATACTAGAGCAGGTATCAAACGGGATCGCGGTAAGGATGGCGATGTTTTATCTCGTGGCCTCTGCGAGGAGAAACGGGTGAGCATACTCATAAAGGGGGGCAGAATCATCGATCCCTCCCGAAATTTCGACAAAATCGGGAATATACTCATAGAGAAGGGCAAAATAAAATCATTCCCTAAAGATGCGAAAGAGTTCGAAAACAACTCGAAGTATAAAGTAATCGATGCCGGGAGGAAGATAGTCTCGCCCGGATTCGTTGACATCCACGTTCACTTGAGGGAGCCCGGCTATGAGTACAAAGAGACTATCCGAAGCGGGTGCGAGTCAGCCGCGGCCGGCGGGTTTACGTCGATCGTGTGCATGCCGAACACGAACCCGATAAACGACAACGCTTCTGTTACCGAATACATAATGCTTAAAGCACGAACAGAGGGGATAGTAAACGTTTTCCCTATCGGCGCGATCACCAAAGGGGAAAAGGGAGAAACCCTCGCCCAGATAGGCGAGATGTATGAGGCGGGATGCGTAGGGGTATCGGACGACGGTATGCCTGTCATGAACTCAAAGGTAATGCGTCATGCTATGGAGTACGTTAAGGCGTTCGGGATTCCTGTGATATCGCATGCGGAAGACAGGAATCTATCCGCAAGCGGGGTGATGAATGAGGGAGATATGTCCACTCTTTTAGGTCTCAAAGGAATTCCGGCGGCTTCTGAAGACGTCATGGTTTCCCGTGACATTACGCTCGCCGAGCTCACCGGCACGCACCTTCATATATGTCATGTCTCGACAGCGGGCTCCGTAAGGCTGATAAGGGATGCCAAGGCAAGAGGCGTAAACGTAACCGCCGAAGCCGCTCCTCACCACTTTACGCTCACGGATAAAGCGGTCGGGGAGTACGACACTAACTCCAAAATGAATCCACCCCTGAGAGGCGAATCCGACATGGAGGCTGTAAGGGAAGGCCTCCGGGACGGGACTATAGACGTCATAGCAACCGACCATGCCCCTCACAGCGAGGACGAAAAGAAAGTCGAGTTCGATCTCGCGCCTTTCGGAATCGTCGGGCTTGAAACAGCGCTTCCGCTTTCACTCAGGCTCGTGGAGCAGGGTGTGATAAGTCTTCACGATATGATCGCTAAAATGACTTATATTCCGTCAAAAATCGTGAATATCGAAAGGGGCACTTTAAATCCGGGAGCCCCCGCCGATGTCGTAATTTTTGACGCCGAAAGAAGGTACACGGTTGACAGGGACAAATTCCATTCCAAGAGCAAAAATACGCCCTTTCACGGCTGGGAATTATCGGGAGCGGTTATTTGCACGATTGTAAACGGCAGAGTAGTTTACTCTTGCTGACTTTAAGCAACGTTTCGTTTATTCCGTAAAACAGACTTCGGGATATTTTTTCCCTATCGATTTCCAGAACTGTGTCGAAGCCTCATTAAGATCGTAGTCAGGATTTATCTTCACATCCCCCGTATCCAGATTGATCTCTACCATAGTAACATCGTTATCGGTCAGAAGCGCGAATTTTCTGGGGCCGATAATTTTATAGCTCGAGACGATTTGCTGCTCCGGGCTGATCGTCATTCCCAGAGTGGGATCGAGGTGGATTTCGGGTTCAAATTCCGAATCCACGATTTCAACCTGTTCTCCGCCGCCTTCCACCGAAAGCTCCTTTTCCCGGACCGTCCCCTCTAATTCCGCTTCGAATAAATCCGCTGGTTCTGCTTCACCGGTCTCAACCCTGACACCCGTCTTTTTATACGCGCTCTGTCCCAGTTCTATGGTAATATTCTTGTTGTAATAGAGCAGGTAGGAGGAAACTGCCAAAAGGATCGCAAGCACGATTATTGCAAGATTTTTTATCATTATCCCCTCTTTTCAATATTATCGAGGCTCTAAATCGTGGTTCCTGTTATAAGTATAACCTGAGGAACGTAGATTTTTCTTCTCTATTTTGTGATGTAAGTTAACACTTCCGGTTGATGTTGCTATGGCTCAGCATTTAAATACCACTGCGGAAAAAGACGTCCAGTTCGGAAGACCGCTTTTCAACAGGGATTTTATTCTGATCACGGTCTCCTCGTTCATTTTCTTCTTCAACTATCATTCGTTTATTCTGTTGCCCCTCCGGATCGAGGAGCTCGGCGGCGGCGAGTCCGCGATAGGGTTTATTATGGGAGCGGCCTCGATGGCAACGATTCTTACTACCCCGTCTGTGGGAATATTAATAGACCGGTGGGGGAAAAAGTGGTTTCTGGTCTCAGGCGGGCTACTGATGTCGTTTACTACGCTCCCTTTTGCGTATCTGGATACGTTAAATTTCCTGTTTCCGCTTTTGAGATTGCTCCACGGAGCGGCTCTTTCCCTCTGTTTTGTATCGGCGGGCACCCTGGTGGCGGATGTTTCCTCCCCCTCCAGGAGAAGCCAGGCAATCGGAGTATTCGGTATGTTCAGCGTCATGAATTTTGCGCTTGCGCCTTTTATAGGAAAGACAATAATTGAGGCCTACGGTTTTGGTGACTTCTTCATAATCAATTTCATCTTCGGTTTTTTCTCATTTATAGCGGCGCTCTTTATAAAAGAACCCGAGAGAAGCGCGAGCGGAGGATCGAAAGGAAACAGTTTCATGAAAGCCCTTTTCAGGAGAGGCGTTTTTGTTGCTGCCTTTGCGTTAATGATAGCCGGGACGGGTTTTGTTTCCGTAATCACTTTTATTCCTGTATTCGCGAGACGCATCGGCGTTGAGTCATTTGAACTCTTTTTTATCACGTACACCGTCTCAATACTGACTGTCAGGGTTTTTGGTGGCTGGATTCCGGATAAATTCGGGAAAAAGAGGTCTTCAATCCCGGCATTTTTGATTTTTTCGCTCGGTATTATGGGTCTGGGTTTTGCGTCCGACTCTTGGGAACTCATTGTGGCGGGGATATTTTTCGGTCTGGGACACGGGCTATTCTATCCGGCTATCTATGCCCTGGTTATCGATCTGTCGTCTGAGGCCGATAGAGGGAAGGCGGTATCCATTTGCAGCGTGGGTTTTACCTTCGGCGGCATGCTCGGGGTCTTTATTTACGGTGTGCTGGCGGAACTGCGGGGTTTTCAGTTAATGTTTGAGGTTGCGGGAATTGTGTGTTTAACAGGTTTTCTCATATTTGCCCTGGCGGGTAAAGAAACACGGAACGAGAGCGGCGGAAGCCCGTAAAAGGCTTAAAGCCTTTCTCTAATCCAGTTTAAATTCAGACTCATAAGGAGGAATCAAATTTGGCGGATAGTGACATGAAAAAGAAGTTTCCCGTAGTTCCATTCTGGGATTTTCTCGGAATTGAAATCGCCGAAATGCGGCCCGGCTACGGCAAACTGACCATGCGTACGGAAGAGAGGCTGACTAATCCCTACGGATATACACACGGCGGCGTGTTATCGACACTGGCTGATTCCGCGGCGGCTGTCGCGATTGCCGGTATTACGGATGCCGATGGTAAACGATTCGTAACTATCGAGATGAAGATCAACTATCTGGCCCCCGTAGCCGACGGAATTATAGAAGCTGAAGCCAGAGTTCTCCGTGAGGGAAGGGTGGTCCCCGCCGAGGTGGATATCTACAATGAAAATAAACTTGTTGCCAAGGCAATCGCAACGTATATTATTCTGGACGAAAAGAAGGAATAATTATAACTTTTGCCAAAATCTCCACTTAAATACGATAAGGATATTTGCTTGACGTTGCCATCCTTTTGGGGTAGAACCTTTAGCTTTAACCATGGAAAACGAACAGTTTGAACAGCGAAAAGAAAAGCTTAATGAATTAAGAAGGTTAGGTGTAAATCCGTTTGCCAACGGATACAAGCCTGATCATGTTACTTCCGGGCTCTTGTCTTTGTACGGAGATAAGACAGGAGATGAGCTTGAAAGGCTGACGGATGAATTTTCCCTTGCCGGCAGGGTCGTTGCCCTGAGGGATTTCGGGAAAAGCCTCTTTTTTCATATCGCAGACAGGGCGGGAAGAATCCAGGGCTATATGAAAAAGGATGTTATAGGCGAGGAAGACCTCAAGTTCTTTAAAAAGTTTGTCGATCTGGGGGATTTCATAGGGATTCGGGGAAATTTGTTTAAGACCAGAACGGGTGAACTCACGGTCAACGTGAAAGAGTTCAAACTGCTGACCAAGACGCTTCATCCCCTGCCCGAGAAATGGCACGGTCTCAAGGATGTTGAAGCCAGATACAGACAGCGTTATCTGGACCTGATTTCGAATCCTGACATAAAGGAAATATTCCTTACCAGAAGCAGAATAATAAAATTAATGAGAAAGTTCCTGGATGAGAGGGATTTTACCGAGGTTGAAACACCGATACTTCATCCTATACCGGGGGGAGCCGCTGCCAGGCCCTTTGAAACTCACCACAATGCCCTGGACATGGAATTATATCTCAGAATTGCCCCCGAGCTCTACCTTAAAAGGCTCGTTATAGGCGGGATTGAAAGGGTTTACGAAATAGGGAGGACCTTCAGGAATGAAGGAGTATCCACACAGCACAATCCTGAGTTTACAATGATAGAGCTCTATCAGGCCTATGCGACATACGAGGATCTTATGGATTTGATAGAAGAGCTTGTTTGCATGTTATCTCAGGAAATTAAGGGATCGCTGAAGTTTGAATACGGGGACGCCGAGATAGATATGAGCCGGCCCTGGAAGAGGATTAATATAATCGAGTCCCTTGAGCGGTCTCTGGGAAAGGAGACTCTGTCCAGTGAATCGAAGCTTTTTGAAAAGGCCGACTCCCTGGGAGTAGATCACAGGGGAATAAAGGGTAAGGCCATAGTCGAAATATTTGAAACCCTTACGGGGGACGAGCTCGTAGACCCTACCTTTGTTTACGGTTTTCCTCTCGAAGTCTCCCCGCTGGCAAGAAAAAACGAAGCCAATCCGGACATTACGGACCGCTTCGAGCTATACATTTTCGGCCGCGAGATTGCAAACGCTTTTTCCGAGCTCAACGATCCTATAGACCAGAAGGAAAGATTCACAAAGCAGCTTGATTTAAAAACAAGGGGCGAGGAAGAGGCGCATGAAATGGATCTTGATTTCGTTACCGCTCTTGAACACGGTATGCCCCCCACCGCCGGAGCCGGTATCGGTATTGACCGTCTCGTTATGCTTTTTACAAATTCTCCCTCAATCAGGGAGGTAATTTTCTTTCCACATCTAAGGCCCGAATGAAATACGAATTTTTTATAGGACTCAGATACCTCAGTTCGAGGCGGAAGCAGAAGTTTACTTCCATTATCGGAATTATTTCTATTCTTGGAGTAATTATAGGGGTCATGGCTCTGAACGTAGTGCTTGGCGTCATGGGCGGCTTTGAGGAGGAGCTCAGAGAGAGAATACTGGGGGTTAGCTCTCACCTCGTGGTCCTGAGCTACGACGGCCCTATGAAGGATTACACCGAAATTAAGGATGAAGCACTCGATTTCACAAGTGTTGTAGGCGCTAGTCCGTTTATTTACGGGCAGGGAATGATAGCAAGTGAAAGAAACGTTTCGGGCTCGGTAGTGAGGGGGATAGATCCTGAAACCGCCGGGACCGTTACGAATATCGAGCAGGCGATAGGGCGGGGGATGCTGGGGAAGAATGACGGAAAGGACAAAATAGCTGATGAGCAGGCCAGGGAAATAGGGAAAGAAGTTCTTGGAAAGCTTGATACTGTGACGGAATCGGGAAGACCGCCGATTCTGATAGGTAAGGAGCTTGCTAATACGCTGGGCGTCATCGAAGGCGACCTTGTAAGTCTGGTCTCTCCTTTCGGCAAGATGGGTCCGTTCGGGGCAACCGCAAAGGTCAAGAAATTTGAAATAATAGGCATATTTGATTACGGCATGATTGAATACGATTCCTCTATTTCCTATGTGGATCTCAAGGACGCGATGGACTTTTTCGATATGGAAGGGGAAGTCTCGGGCGTAGAGATAAAGGTAAAAGATATCTACGCAGCAAAAAAAATAGGTAAGGAAATCACCGCAACCCTGGGGTTTCCTTATTACACCCGGAATTGGGAAGAGGTGAACAAGAGTCTCTTTAAGGCTCTTCGTCTGGAAAGAATTGCGATCGCAATATTCCTCGGTTTTATAGTGCTTGTGGCGGCGCTCGACATAGTGAGCACCCTTACGATGGTAGTGATGGAAAAGGGGAGGGACATAGCCATACTCCGGGCTATGGGCGCTACTAAGAGCGGTATTTTAAAGATATTTATAACCGACGGAATGATTATCGGCGTTGTGGGTACTCTGCTCGGAAGTTTGGCGGGTTTCGGTATCTGTTACTTGCTAAAAACCAGTGAAATAATAAGGAAACTTATTCCATTTGATAATAATGTCTATCCTATTTCCGAGTTTCCAGTTAAAATTGAACCGATTTATTTTATAACGGTTGCTTTTTTCAGCATATTAATCTGTTTTGTGGCAACTTTGTATCCATCATTTCAGGCGTCTCGAAAAGATCCGATTGAGGCACTAAGGTATGAGTAAGAAATGGAGATTCGCGTACGAGATTTATGGAAGGTGTTTGAGACCAGGGGAGGCAAAGTAGAGGCTCTACGGGGAATTGATCTTGACATATTAAGCGGGGAAACGGTTGCTGTTGTCGGTGTTTCGGGATCGGGGAAAAGCACCCTGCTGCATATTATAGGCACACTGGAACGTCCGACCGAAGGAAATGTCTACTACGGGGACACTAACGTTTTTGAGCAAAACGACGGAGGGCTTGACTCTTTCAGAAATCGCGAAATAGGATTTGTGTTCCAGTTTCATTACCTGCTTCCGGAATTCAGCGCGCTTGAGAATGTCATGATGCCGTGTTTGATTAACGGAATGGATTGGGAGAAGGCTAAGGAAATGGCTGCCGATGTTCTGACAAAGGTCGGCCTCGAGCAAAGGCTTGAACACCGCCCGGGCGAGCTTTCGGGGGGTGAGCAGCAAAGGGTTGCAATAGCCCGCGCCGTAGTTTTGAAGCCCAAGGTTATTTTAGCGGATGAACCGACCGGGAATCTGGATCTGGACACAGGGGTGTCAATACTGGATTTGTTTTTAAAACTGAACGGGGAGTATGGAATTACTTCAGTATTAGTAACGCACAATCAGGAAATCGCAAGGCGGATGAACAGGAGAATAAGACTCTCTGATGGGAAAATTGTGGATGCAAATTAAACGTGGACTCGATACAGTGCTGTGCGCGGCAATCCTGTTGATGCTTGTTTCGGCTCTTCCAATTGTCCCGGCTGCTACCGCGCAGACGACTGAAAATGATACTGCGGTCGAGAAACCTGCTGAAGGGGTCGATACGGAAAGCGGGGAGTCGGTGGAGGAGGGTCGGGAGGCAGAGGATCAACAGCCCCGAAGGATAGTTGAGATAAAGGTAGAGGGCAATAAGAGGGTTGAAAAGGAGCTTATAGGTCTCAATGTTTCCTCAAAGGTCGGTGAACCCGTTTCCTCAAAGACCGTCAGAGAGGATATAAAAAAGATTTATCAATTGGGCTCATTCGAGGATGTCCGGGCAGAAACGGAGAAGACGCCTACGGGAGTCGTATTGATTTTCAAGGTAAAGGAAAAACCCGTCGTTGCCGATCTCAGGATAAGGGGAAATAAAGACATTAAAAGCGATAAGATTCTTGAGGTAATCGACGTAAAGGAAGGCCGTATTATTGACCTGAATAAAGTCAAGAAGAGCCAGGAGGCTATCAAAGAGTTATACGCACAAAACGGCCTGGTAGGCACGGTGGTTGATTACAACATTGAGCCCGAGGGGGAAGGCACGGTAAGCGTAACCTACGATATTAAAGAGGGTAAAAAGGCATATATAAAAAAGGTTGTTTTTATAGGGAACGAAAAATTAAAGACAAAGGTGATTAAAAAGGGACTCTACTCAAAACCCAAGGGGATGTTCTCTTTTATTTCAAAGAAAGGGTTGTATAATCCGCAGGAAATTGACAACGATTCCGAGAGACTGAGGTCAACCTATATTGACAACGGTTTCCTGGACGTAAAGGTGAGTAAGCCCGAGGTACAGTACAGCGAAGACGAGAAAGGTTATATCGTAACTTTTAAAGTCGATGAGGGTAATCAGTACAAAGTCGATGAGCTGACGTTTGCCGGGGATTTGATAACTACCGAAGAAGAGCTCGGTAGTTTGTTAAAGCTTAAATCCGGCGAGATATTCAGGGGGAGTTTGCTTGCCGAAGACATTGCCGGACTCACGACTTTCTACGGAGACAAGGGCTACGCGTTTGCCAACGTCGAGCCCGGGTTCAAACTCGACCGGCAGAATTTAACTGTGGATGTTCAGTTCAAGATAGAAAAAGGACCCGAAGTATATGTAAGGTATATTGACATAGTCGGCAACACACGAACCAGAGACAAGGTGATCAGAAGGGAGATACCCATTGAGGAGGATCAGCTCTTTAACGCAAGCGAGGTTCAGGCTATAAAGTCCAGAGTTACGAGACTCGGGTTCTTTGAAGAGAATGTAGAGGTTGCCTCCGAGCGTGTGCCGGGTACCGAGGACCAGCTTGACCTGAAGGTAAAGGTGGAGGAAAAACCTACCGGATTCTTCAGCGTGGCCGGTGGGTTCAGCTCAATCGAAACGTTTATTTTTGCCGGCCAGATTCAGGAAGCCAATCTTTTCGGTTACGGCAAGAGGATTTCACTCAATGCGCAGATAGGCGGCGTGACACAGCTGTTTTTCGTGAACTATCAGGATCCCCATTTCCTGGACTCCGACTGGACGCTGGATGCGCTTGTCTTCAGAACGGACAGGCAATTCAGAGACTTCGATAGAAAATCATGGGGGGGCAGCCTGACAGTGGGAAGACGTATATGGAGATATTTAAGCGGGAACGTCACCTACAGGCTCGAAAATCTCAAAATAGGCGATATCGACAACGATGCCAGACTAATTCTAACTAACTCTAACAGGACCATTAGCAGTTTGGGTCTTGGATTTATTTGGGACTCGAGAAACAATCTCCTCGATCCGAGCGCGGGAAATTTGAGCAGCACCAACGTTGAGTTTGCGGGCATAGGTGGAGATACGGATTTTATCAAATATACTATATCCACCAGGCAGTGGTTTCCTCTCTGGTTCGGAACGGTTTTTACGGTGAGAGGACGCTACGGCATCATAAATCTTATGAATAATGGCAACGATCTGGTAGTTGGCGAGAGGTTCTTTTTGGGCGGGCCGAACTCGTTGAGGGGTTTCGGATTCAGAAGAGTGGGGCCCAGGGTTCCGACTGCTGATGGTGATTTCGTAATAATAGGCGGTGTTCAGGAGCTTTTATTTTCGGCTGATTTTGTGTTTCCGGTTATCCCTCAGGTTGGGCTCAGAGGAGTTTTATTCTTCGATATGGGCAACGCCTTCAATGACGGTGAGGACCTGACGATAAATCCGAACGATTTGAGGAAAGACGTGGGATTCGGGATTAGGTGGGTGTCCCCGCTGGGGCCTCTGAGGTTGGAAGTGGGATTCCCGATAGGGGACAGATTGCCGGATGAGGACAGTTTTGAAATACAGTTTACCGTAGGTACATTATTCTAGAATGAGGAGGTATTAGATGAGATTACTTATTATTGCTTTAGGTTTATTGCTGTTGATGCCTGTTTTTTCTTACTCCCAGGAAAACAAGATAGGGGTAATAGATTTACAGCAGGTCATAGCCACTTCGAGGGCGGGTAAAGCCGCTAAAACTCAGTTCGAGAGCGAGTTCAAGCAGAAACAACAGATTATAGAAAGTAAAAGGGCTCAGCTCGAAAGGATGAAAAATGAGTTCATTCAGAACGGTCCCGTTATGAACGAGACAACGCGTAAACAGAAAGCGGATCAAATCGAGCAGCTCGATAAGGAGCTACAGAGGTCCAGAGCCGATTTCAGGGACGAATTACAGAAAAAGGACTTTGAACTTTTGGAAAAAATATTAAAGGATTTAGATGGCATACTTCAGTCTATCGGCAAATCGGAGGGTTATACTCTCATAATAGAAAAGACCGAGGGCGGTGTGATTTTCGCGAATCCTACCATCGATATAACCCAGAAAGTTATAAAGGCTTATGATGCAAGATAGTAAAGGTCGGATTGCAAACAAACGGGAGCCCGATACAAAAATTGATTGATACCGAAACCATCAAGGGGTATATACCGCACCGGGACCCTTTTTTGTTTGTCGACCGGGTGCTCGAGGTTGAGACCGGATCAAGGATATTGGCGGAGAAGAGATTCGGCCCGGAAGAGGACTTTTTTAGAGGGCATTTCCCCGGAAACCCAATTGTCCCGGGCGTTATAATCGTGGAAGCGCTCGCTCAGACCGGGGGGGTTTTAATATACGCCTCGTTCACTGATGAGCTCAGTGAGAAGGGGCATACGGGAGCTTACCTCGCGGGGCTGGAGCGTGTAAGGTTCAGAAAAGCGGTTCTTCCCGATGACATTGTGAGAATGGAAGTAAGGATGAAGAAAAAGCGGTCCAGGGTTTTCATATTTGAGGGTGAGGCCAGTGTCGGTGAGTCAAAAGTCGCCGAAGCGGAGATAATGGTGTCTCTTTATTGATCGGTCAAATCTATTCCGAATCTTGACAATATCGCCTTAATCATGTTAATATACATGATTTTATATACACGGGCGAGTTCTATCTAATTTCATTTTAATGGAGAATCCGTAGAAAACTAAGAAATATTAAGCGGCTGGCGTAGCTCAGTGGTAGAGCAGCTGATTTGTAATCAGCAGGCCGGGGGTTCAAATCCCTTCGCCAGCTCCATCGGAAAAATGTCGCAATTACAAAGACTTACGGAGAATTGTTTTCGGGGGGAGGTGGCTGAGTGGTCAAAAGCAGCAGACTGTAAATCTGCCGGTGCAAGCCTACGTAGGTTCGAATCCTGCCCTCCCCAGAGCATTACGAAAGGAAATATTATGACTTTGCTTTATTACTTCAGAATAAGAGTTTTATGCAGCTTATATGCTGTGAAGGCGGGAGTAGCTCAGTTGGCTAGAGCATCAGCCTTCCAAGCTGAGGGTCGCGGGTTCGAATCCCGTCTCCCGCTCATTAATAGCTTTGCCCACGTAGCTCAGTCGGCAGAGCACATCCTTGGTAAGGATGAGGTCAGCGGTTCAAGTCCGCTCGTGGGCTCCACAGGCAGTCTGTTTGCCTGGTCTTTAATCATCTAAGGAGGTAGAGAGATAAGATGTCTAAGGAGAGATTTGCGCGGGGGAAGCCGCACTTAAACATAGGGACTATAGGTCACGTAGACCATGGTAAGACGACGCTCACGGCGGCGATAACGAAGGTATTGGACAAGGCCGGAG